>CAINGG010000136.1 GCA_903848435.1 uncultured Actinomycetes bacterium
CTCGTCTTCGTCTTCCTCTTCGTATTCCTCGTCGTCGTAGGCCTCGTCGTCCTCGTACTCCTCGCCCTGACCCTGGTATTGATCGTCGTCCTGGTACTCGCCCTGGGGCGCGGGCGCGTTGCCCGATCCACCCTGGGCCGGGACAGCGATGACCTCGGGTTCTGCGGCTGCCGGTGCGGGCTTGGGGTCCTTGATCTCGGGAAGGCCGAGTTCCTGGGCGGCTGACGTGGGCTGCGAGTCGGCGACGACCTGGCGCGTCTCAGTCTGCGACGTACCCGACGTGGTGGTGGCCGCGTTGACGACGGCGACACCGGCGATGGTGGCGGCGGCCAGGACGGCAGCACTACCGACCACCGCCGAGATGATTCCGGTCCTGTTCACGTGCTTCTCCCTTGTTGGTGTCTTCGTTCGGGCATTTCCGAAGGTAGGCGGGGAGTAGCGAGGGGATGACCAAGGACGGGTAAAGACCAGGTAAGGGCTGCCGAGGGGCGCGAATCATGGCTGACGACATGGGAGCATCGACCCGTGCAGGTCCTGGTTGTGGAGGATGATCCGGCCGTGGCGGGTCCACTTCGTGAGGGCCTCGAGCGCCACGGCTTCATCGTCGAACTCGTCTCCTATGCGACACAGGCACTTCCCGCGGTGCAGGAATTCGATCCAGACCTGGTGCTTCTCGACCTCGGCCTTCCGGACGGCGACGGCCTCGACGTCCTGAGAGAGATCCGCAGGATTAGCGACGTGCCCATCATCATTGCGACGGCGCGGGGCGATGAGACCGACCGCATCATCGGGCTCGAACTCGGGAGCGATGACTACGTCGTCAAGCCTTTCTCCGTGCGTGAGTTGGCCGCGCGCATCCGCGCGGTGGGCCGTCGACGGCGCCGGGAGCCGTCGTCTGATCATGGCCGACTCGTGGTGGATCGGACCAAGCACGCGGTGACTCTGGACGGCGAGTCCATCGAGCTCACGGCCAAGGAGTTCGACCTGCTCGCCGTCCTCGCGGAGGAGCCGGGCCGTGCTGTTCCGCGTCAGGAGCTCTTCGCGCGTGTGTGGGACCCCGTGTGGGTCGGTACGGGTAAGACCCTCGATGTTCATGTGGCATCACTGCGCCGCAAACTCGGAGACCCGACACTCATCGAGACCGTTCGCGGGGTCGGCTACCGGTTGGCATCGCTGTGACTCGTCGTCTCGTCCTGGTCATGACGGCGATGGCGGCGCTGGTGGCGATCGCCCTGGCCGTGCCCATGGTGCTCCTCGTCGCCAATGACCAGAGGGCAGCGTTTGTCGCAGACCTCGAGGTCGAGACCCTGGCGGCCGCCTCCATCCTGTCGTCCGAGCCCGCGGCACTGTGGGCTGAAACGGTCGAAACGGTGTCTGCCACCACGGGTGCGCGCGTCGTCGTAGTGGACGACTCATTGCGACTCATCGCCGACAGTGACAATTCTGGGCTGGATCGGTCATTCGACCGACCGGAGATCCAAAGCGCTCTTGCGGGTTCATTGACGTCGGACATCCGATACTCGACCACTCTCGCCACTGATCTTCGCTATGTCGCGGCTCCGATCGTCAAGGATGAGCGTGTTGTCGCGGCCGTGAGACTGTCGCTTCCCGAGGACCAGGTCGTGGCAGCCGTTCGTCGCACACAGGGTTGGCTACTGGCCTTTGTCGTCGCGGTGATCGTCGCCGCCGCGGTGATCGCATGGCTGCTGGCACGATCGATCGCAGCACCGCTCGAGGACGTGGCGGATATCGCGCGCGTACTCCCCGAGGACCTCGCCCTGCGCGCCCAGGAGAGCCGTGGTCCACGTGAGGTGCGCGAGGTGGCGAGCGCCTTGAACTCCACCGCCTCGCGCCTGGGGGACATGATCGATCGGGCCGAGCGCGTGGCCGCCGATGCGTCCCACCACCTGCGCACGCCGCTGACCGGCGTACGGCTGAGGCTGGAGGCCATCGAGGAGACATCGACAGACCCCGCGATCGTCGCCGAGGCCGCCGCCGCGACCGCGGAGGTCGATCGGCTCACGCGGCGTATCGATCAGGTTCTCGCGCTGGCCAAGAGCGATGCCGCGGCCCTCGCGCCGGAGGACATCGACGTGACTGCCGTCGTGGCCGACCGAGTGGCTGCCTCTGAGCTGCTGGCCGCCGATCGCGGCCTCGCCATCGGTGCCGACATCGAGGCCGACGTGCGGGTGCGCGCGGTCATGGGCTCGGTGGCGCGCGCCGCTGACGAGATCATCGGCAACGCGCTCTCCTACGCTCGGTCGCGCATCGATGTGAGCGTGCACCGCGAGCAGGCATTCGGTGTCCTGCGCGTCGAGGATGACGGGCCGGGCATCCCCTCAGCGGAACGATCGCGAGTCCTTGAGCGGTTCATCCGCGGATCCTCGGCCGCGCCGGGCGGAAGCGGTCTGGGCCTGGCGCTGGTGGCGGAAAGTGCGGCGGCGGCGGGTGGGGCCGTGGCTGTCGGCGAGTCCGCCCTGGGTGGATGCTCGATCGAGGTGCGCTGGCCACTGGCTGCTTCGTGAGTGAGACCGTGCCGCTGCGATGCACAGTTCTGCCAGGATGGCGCACGTGCCCGACGATTTCTCCTCGCGCGTGAACGAGGTCATCGTGATTCCCCAGGGCTCAGGCGAGCCGTCGGCCGGTCTGCTCGGCGCGCTTCGGGATGCCGCTGGCGCGGCTGCCCAGGTCGCCTTGGCCGTGGGGGAGGTGGCGCAAAGTGCCGTCGTGGCCATCGCCGGTCCGCCGACCAACGCCCTGCTTGATCGCGTCGTGCCCGCCGTCACCGAAGCCATCCTGCAGCGAATCAACCTCACCGGCATCGTCATCGAGCGAGTCGACCTGCGCATCGTCGTGGTGACCGTTCTCGACCGACTCGACCTGACCGAGCTCGTCGTCAGCCGGGTGGACCTGAGTCGAGTGGTGGATGCGGCGCTCGATGAACTAGACCTGACCCAGATCGTCTTGGACCGGG
This sequence comes from uncultured Actinomycetes bacterium, assembly GCA_903848435.1. Classification (GTDB taxonomy): domain Bacteria; phylum Actinomycetota; class Actinomycetes; order S36-B12; family S36-B12; genus Mxb001. The sequence continues at coordinate 2,975 of CAINGG010000136.1, forward strand.
TTGACCTCGACCGCATTGTCGAGGCAGTCGAGTTGGACCCGATTCTCGATCGCGTGCCGATCGTCGAGGTCGCCGACTACGTGATCGAGCAGGTGGATCTGCCGCAGATCATCAGGCAATCCACGGGTGGCGTCGCCGCGGATGCCATCGATGCTGCGCGCATGGCGTCGTATCGCGCGGATGTCGGGGTCGCGGGTTTCGTCGATCGACTCATCTTCCGGCGTCGGCGTGCGCTCGACGCACCGGGTGAGCCCGAGTCATTGGCCGACGAGGGGAAGGCGCCATGACGACGTTCGGCCAGTGGCGTCGCGGTGAGGGCCGGACGGTGTCGTCGACCGAGCTCGCCCTCCCTGATGCCGCTCGCACCTTCCAAGGCGAGCGCGCTGGCTTCGCGACCCGTCTCTTTGCCTGCCTCGCCGACCTCGTGCTGATCGCGGCCGTCATGTTCGGCCTCTGGCTGGCCATCAGCGTTCTGCAGTTGATCTTCACCCCCGGCGTCGACATCGATGCGCCAACGATCGGGCAGCTGGTGGTTGCCGGCTACCTCCTGGCGGCCATCTACTGGACCGGTGCCTGGGCCACGACAGGACGCTCGCTGGGTGCATGGCTGATGGGGGTTCGCGTCGTCAGTCGCAGCGGCAACCGGTTGTCGTGGCCGATGTCCTTCCTGCGCGCGCTCTTTTGCGTGAGTTTTCCTATCGGTCTCGTGTGGACGATCTTCAGCAAGCGCAATAGGTCGCTGCAGGACATCGTGCTGCGCACGATCGTGATTTACGACTGGTACGTACCTCATCCCGACGAGGAGACCCTGCCGCGCGAACTGTCCTAGCGAGCCTCATCCGTGACGTCAGCCACGATGGGTGAGTACGACGCGATGAGCGCATCGGCGTCGAGCGCGACGACCGTGCCCACGAGCCCGGTACCGAGGGTGATCTCCCGTCCGCGGATGCGCTCGTCGGCCACGATCGGCAGTTCGAGCCCCAGGGGCGAGATCGTGCCGCGCGCGTAGCCGGTGGCGGCCTTCGCCTCTTCGGCATCGGGCAGCGCCATCCGATTGACACCCAGTACCGCGCGCAACTTCTTCCACGACAGGCTGCGGTCGCCCGGGATGAGTACCAACACGTAGTCCTGATCGCCACGGCGTACGACCAGGGTCTTGACGACAGACTGCTCTGGCACCCCGCAGGCTGCGGCCGCTTCGGCGAGGGACGTGACGTGGCCCGGATGGATGATGCGAATGTCGAGGCCCCGCTCGCGCGCGGCCACTACGCCGGGGGCTTCGGTCATGGTGACACCGTGCCATAGCGACGTTGACGCATTGCCGTAAATCGGCAGGCCTCCGCATTAGCCTCAACCCACGAAACCCTAAAGGAGGCGGTGTGGCGGAGACCTCGGCAAAGTCCGGACGGGGCTCAGTGATCTCAGGGGGCATTCTCTCCGGCCTTGCCCTGGTGATTACAGGAGCCGCCGTCGTGTACTTCATCGTCGGCATTCAAGACGGCCCTGAGGCGATGAGCATGATCTTCCCCTTCTTGCTGCTGGGCTGGCTGACGTTTGCCGGCCCGGCGTGGTTCATCGGCCTGCCTCTGCTAGCCATCGGTCGGAGTCAGCAGCGTGGGCCAGTGCGGGGCGCGACCGCGGCCTGGATCGTGGCTCTGATGGGGCTACCGACCGTCGGCATCCTTCTCTTGTCGGCGGCCTCCGGAGCGACGTGGGCCTTCTACGCGCTCATCGCAGCCATTCCCCTCTCCATAGTCGCGATGATCGGGGGGCTCGCGTGGCTCGTCTGGGGCAAGCCGGGTCACGCCATGTGATTGAGTCTTGGCGCGTGTGGCAGGCTGCCACCCCAAGCAATCAGTAGCGCGAAACGAGGAGCCGCGATGTCGGACATAGCAACCCCCAGAGGTAAGGGCCTGGTGATCAGCGGCGCCCTTGTGGCCGGAGTCCCCTTGGTCTTCGCAATCGTTTGGGCGACGTTCGCTGCTGCCAACGGAGTCTTCGCCGACGCCCTCATCACGCTCACGACCATCGGCCTGCCGTTCGTCTCACCGACATGGTTCCTCGGGGTGGCGCTCCTCGCTATCGGACGCTCTCGGCAGCGCGGACCCGTGAAAGCATCGGTCGTGGCCTGGATCGTTGCGCTGGCTGCGGTTCCCGCGGCGATCCTCGTTTTCATCGTCGCCTACAGCACTTCCCTGGATGCGTTGTATGCGGGCGCCTCCGAACCACTGCCTCCCGTCGGCAACTACGCCGTCGTGGCTCTGATGGGGCTACCGACCGTCGGCCTCCTTCTCGCTTCGGCGGCCTCCGGAGCGACGTGGGTCTTCTACGCGCTCATCGCAGCCATTCCCCTCTCGATAGTCGCAATGATCGGGGGGCTCGCGTGGCTTGTCTGGGGCAAGCCTGTTCACGCCATGTGATTGAGTCTTGTCGCGTGTGGCAGGCTGCCGCCCCAAGTAGCTGGTAGCGCGAAACGAGGAGCCGCGATGTCGGACATGGCAACCCCCAGAGGTAAGGGCCTGGTGATCAGCGGCGCTCTTCTGGCCGGAGTCCCCTTGGTCTTCGC
>CAINGG010000137.1 GCA_903848435.1 uncultured Actinomycetes bacterium
CCACGACATCGGGCGCGACGCGGCCGTCGTTGGCCGGGCCACGCGAGGAGAAGTCCGACAGCTGCATGTCCTGGTTGACCGACCCGACGCTGACGAAGGAATCGCCTTCACCCGCGGGGCTGGCCGTCTCGCAGCCGGGGCCATCGTTGCCGGCGGCGTACACCTGCAGGATCCCCGACGCTTCCAGCGCCCGGCTCGCGCGCTTCATCGGCTCGTCGTCCTGGGAGCGCACCCACGAACTGTTGATGATCTCCGGACGCAGTTCGGGCTTCGGGTCGGTCTGGTCGACGGTCGTGGGCGCCAGCATCCACTGCATCGAGTGCACCACGCCGGAGAGCGGGCAGCCGCCCTCGCTGCAGGCGATGCTCGCGATCCAGTCCGCGCCCGTGGCCACGCCGATGACATCGCCCACGGCCAGGCCCGCTACTGCCGTGCCGTGTCCGGCGATATCGACCGGCTCGTCCTTGAAGGCGCGCAGCGGGCTGAACCAGTTGTAGTCATGGTTTCCATCGCGTCCGCGGTAGCCGCTACTGAGCGACTCATGCGTGGAAGAGACGCCGGTGTCGATGATGCCGATCGTGATGCCCGAGCCATCGAGCCCCTGCTTCTGCAGTTCGGGTACGCCGAGTGCGGCGACCTCCCAGCCGCCATCACCGGGCTCGGGGAAGGGCGGGGAATCGAATGGGGGGTCATCGAGACCGGTCGGCACCTCCTCCTGCCACACCTTGGTCACGCCGGGAAGCGCGGCCAGCTCGGGACCGAGCTCGGGGTGACCGGCGAAGACGAGCGTGTTGGAGATCCACAGCGAGACGAAGCGCGCATTGGCGGCCGTTGCAGCAGCGATAGCCGGCCCCTGTGACGCATTTGCCGCCTCCTGCAGTCGTCGCACGACCTCGCGGCCGCGCTCATCCCAGTCCTTGATGTCCTCGACGCCGGTGAGGTCAGCCTCGGCATCGAACTGCACGACGAAGAGATCGTCACCGGGGGCGAGAGTGGCCGAGGAGTAGTCCGTGCGAACGCCGCTGTCGATCGTGGGCGTGCTCTGGCCGCAGGCGACCAGCAGCAGTGCTGGCACCGCGACGAGCCACCGTGCCCTCATGCCGACTGAGTCTCCCAGGTATGAGGCGATTCGGTCATGTCGGGACAGCGGGCCCCGCGCGGGGCGAGATAACCGAACATCGACGGAGAACCGGCAATGGCCCGACATAGCCTCGCGGTGTGAGAGCCGCCGGGATCGCCTGTCTGGGCGTGGCCGTGATGCTGGCTGCCGGGTGCGGGGGCGGTGCGGAAACGTCGACGAGCGCAGCTCCCGGTGCCGTGGCGTCGCAGATCCCCGACCCCGTGGGCTTCGTCGGCTACGACCGAGTGCGCGTCGACGACGCCGAGGACGCCTCCGGCGACGAGGTCCTGCTTGCGGTCCTGAAGATCAAGTCCACGACGGGCGTGAAGGACAGCACGAAGTGGGAGTGGGTCTCCACGAACCCGGTGTACGCCGACGACATCAGCCGTGGTGACACGGCCGACATCCCAGACAGTGCCGGTGACGCCTGGTTCGCGGGCGATCTGACACCGACGGAGATGGCATGGCTGCAGTTCGATCTCGATGACAACACGCTGCAGGCAGACGTGCTGGTCACGATTGCGTTCGTGTTCGAAGCAGACAATGGCAATGCCAGCGATGATGTCGGGCTCTTGCAGCGCGTCATGTCGCCCCTGATCGACCAGGTGGCCAACATCGTCGAGGGTGCGCAGATCCCCGCCGATAGGGAGTCGAGGGAGAATCCGGCCGAATCGCAGAAGGCACTCGGCGCTCTCGTCGATTCGCTTAAGGAGATCTCGCCCACGTTGTCGACGTCCGAGATCCTGCTGCTCCTCGGCCGTTTCGCCAAGGCCGCCGGCGACCCCAATGATGTCGTCGGGGTGGCCTCCACCGTGTTCGTTCCCGTGGGAGCCACCTTCGAGGAGGACATGGCCTACCTCGGTATCAAGCCGAAGGACCTCGGACTCTTCGGCCCGGGCGAGGGTGACGGCAAGCAGGCGTGGACCAGCAACGTCGTTTGGCGGGTGCAGGAAGACGTCAATGTTGGCCCCGTCAATCTCGGGCGTGCCGACATGACTGGCGAGGTCTGGTACGGCTTCATGTCTCCGACGTGGGTCGAGGACTGGATGAAGGTTGAGAGTTCCTTCCCCTGGCAGGGCAAGACCGTCTACTGGTTGAAGGTCTCGGCCGCCATGCGGCAGCCCTGATTTGCCTCTCTGCCAGGATTCCCCCATGGCGGACTACGGGCTCCCGGACAACTACCGCCACATCTACTCGGGCAAGGTCCGCGATCTCTTCGAGGCGCCGAATGGCCAACTCCTCTTCGTCGCCTCCGACCGGATCTCGGCGTACGACTGGATCCTGCCGACGCCGATCCCCGACAAGGGCCGCATCCTCACCCAGCTCAGCCTGTGGTGGTTCGACCGCCTCGAGGGTGTCGTGCTCAATCACGTGGAGTCCACGCAGGTGCCCGCGGCGGTGCGCGGTCGCGCGATGCTGTGCGCTCGGCTCGACATGATGCCCGTCGAGTGCGTCGTCCGCGGCTATCTCGCCGGGTCGGGACTCACCGAATACAACGCGACGCGTTCCATCTGCGGCAACGGCCTACCACCTGGCCTCGTCGACGGATCGAAGTTGCCCAAGGCGCTCTTCACGCCGGCGACGAAGGCGCCGATGGGCGAGCACGACGTCAACATCACCTACGACGAGACCATCGTGCTCGTCGGCCAGGAGGAGGCGCAGGACCTCAAGCGGCTGTCACTCGACGTCTACCGGCGCGCGTCCGCGATCGCGGAGGAACGCGGCCTGATCCTTGCCGACACGAAGTTCGAGTTCGGTATCGCGACCTCCGGTCGCTACAAGGGACGCATGGTGCTCGGCGACGAGGTGCTCACGCCCGACTCCTCGCGCTACTGGCCCGCCGACCAGTGGTCGCCCGGTGGGCCGCAGCCGTCGTTCGACAAGCAGTTCGTGCGCGACTGGCTCACC
>CAINGG010000138.1 GCA_903848435.1 uncultured Actinomycetes bacterium
CCGTCGCTGTATCACCTGGAGAAGCGTGGACTGCTCAACGTGCCGGTGGTCGGGGTTGCCGCCAACGACATGGGCGACGCCGACCTGTGGAAGATGACCCGCGACGCGGTCCACGCAGTGCTCGAGGCATCGGGGGAGACGGTCGACGAGTCCGTGCTCACGCGCCTGACCGAGCGCATGACCTACATCGGTGGCGACTTCACGGATGCCGGCCTCTACACCCGACTGGCCACCCATATGAAGGGCGCGCAGCATCCGCTCTTCTATCTCGAGATCCCGCCGTCCCTCTTCGGGCCCGTCGTCGAGCAATTGGGTGCCGCGGACCTCACGTCCGGGTGCCGAGTGGCGGTCGAGAAGCCGTTCGGCACCAGCCTCGACACCGCCATCGAGCTCAATGACCGCCTGTTGGCGGTCATTCGCGAGGATCAGATCCTGCGCATCGACCACTACCTGGGCAAGGAGCCCGTCCAGGACATCGAATATGTGCGCTTCTCCAACGCCTGGCTCGAGCCGTTGTGGCGGCGGGAGTACGTCGAGTCGATCCAGATCACCATGGCCGAGGACTTCGGCGTCGAGGACCGTGGCTCGTTCTACGACAAGGTCGGCACACTGCGCGATGTCGTGCAGAACCACCTGCTGCAGGTGCTGGCGCTGGTGCTCATGGAGCCCCCGGGAGCCAGCGACGACCCGATCGGCGATCGCCGCCTCGATGTCTTCCGGGCCATCCGCCCCCTCGCGGCAGACGATGTCGTGCGCGGGCAGTACGACGGTTATCGCGAGATTCCCGGTGTGGCGCCCGACTCCGACACCGAGACCTACGTCGCCGTGCGGCTGCACTGCGACACCTGGCGCTGGGCGGGTGTGCCGATCATCATCCGCGCCGGCAAGCGGATGCCGGTCACGGCGACCGAGGTGGTCGTGCGCTTCAAGAAGGCGCCCGCGTTCCGCCTCGGCGACCACATGCAGCGCGTGGCGGGCCACGACGACGTGGTGCTGCGCATCGGCAAGCCCTCGGGCATCGACATCGGCATCCGCGTCAAGACCCCAGGTATCGACGCGGTCGAGCCGGAGTTCCTCTCCCTTGACTTCGGCGACACCCTCGGTGAGTTCCCCAGCCCCTACGAGCGCCTGCTGCACGACGCGATGGTGGGTGACCACACGCTCTTCCCGCGCTGGGACTCCGTCGAGGCCACCTGGGAGATCGTGCAGCCCGTGCTCGACGACCCGCCACCGGTGACGGCGTACGCGCCGGGCACGTGGGGGCCGCACGACGCCGACCGTTTCGTGCGCGGGCACGGTGGCTGGCGCGATCCGCGCGCACGGGTGTGATCAGCGGCTCGTGTAGCGCACCTTGAGTCGGATCTCCTCGACTCCCTGGGTCACGACCGTACGCGTCGTCGAGATGTCCTTCAGGCGGATCCGCACGATCCAGGTGACGTCTTCCCACGTTCCATCCGGGCCACGGGGATCGAAGTTCATCTCCATGCGGCCCTTGTTGTCGGAGCGCTGGGTCTGGCGCGAGATCCACTCGCCGTTGACCCAGAAGAGGAGCTTGGCCTTCCATGGGGGATAGGCCGGATAGACCTTGACCTGAAACTTCGGGATCTTGTCGACCGATCCGTATCTCGACTTACGGAAGGTGCGCTCGGTGGCCTTGGAGCCGTCGGTCCACCGCCACGTGAAGACCTGGCGCGCGGGGACGGCCGCCGGTGTCGCCGACACGGCTATGGGCCTGACCGACTCTGCGGGTTCGCCGGCGCCCCAGGCGAGTGCGGCACTGGCGATGGCCTCGACAAACATGCGATCTCCCTCCGACAGGACTCGCGTCCCGAGCCGCACTTCATATTCATCCCGCGAGGGGGGCGCAGGGCCCCTACGTCGATTACCAATCGGTCATCAACTCTCCCTGACCGCGCTAGCGTGAGCGCATGAGAAGGAGTGTCGCCGCGGTGTCGGCGGCTGTCATCACCGGACTGGTCATGCTGACCACGACGTTGCCCGCACACGCGCAGTACCCCAGTGCCCTGGGCACTCCCACGACCTACAGCGCAGGCAAGCCCCTGTGGGGCACCTTGCAGAACGTGCCGGGCATGGGCGCCACGGAGTTCACCTACGTCGGGCCGACGATGGGCAGCACTATCGAGGCGTACTACGCCTCCCAGCACATCGGCGACCTCAAGGCGATGGCGAAGAAGGCCCGCGTACTGCTGCGTCAGCAGCTCGATGAGCGCTGCGGCGGCGATGCCAAGGCGTGCAAGGCCATGGTGGCCTTCGACATCGATGAGACGCTATTCAACAACTACACCTACTGGGCCAACGAGAGTCCGCCCTTCTCGCTGGATGACACCAACTGGACCACCTACGTCGAGAACTGCGAGGCGTCGGTCAACGGCCCCATCCGCGCGTTCTATCGACTGGCCAAGGACAAGGGCGTCAAGGTCGCCGTCATCACCGGGCGGCCGGTCACGCAGACGGCCATCACGCAGGACTGCCTACGGGAGAAGGGCATCAACGGCTGGACCGACTTCACGGCCAAGCCCGTCGATGACACGGCCAGTGCCTCGGTGTTCAAGGCCCAGGCGCGCAAGGCGTTGGAGCAGAAGGGCTACACGATCCTGGTGAGCGTGGGTGACCAGATCAGTGACATGGCTGGCGGCCACCTCGGGGGCGGGATCTGGCTGCCCAATCCCATCTACTTCATCCCCTAGCCGCCTCTCCCGTCTCGCCGAGTGTGCAGCCGTGCCGACGTCGTACGGCGTGTCGCGCGCACGCGCGCAC
>CAINGG010000139.1 GCA_903848435.1 uncultured Actinomycetes bacterium
CCCTCGTCCGCTGCCGCCTCGATGAATCCGATGGGCGCGAAACCGGTGGACTGGCCGGTCTCGGCCTCGAGTCGGCTGTAGAGGTCGCGCGTGTAGAGGCGCATGCGCGTCGACGTCTCGGAGAACGAGCCAAAGGCGACCATCAGCCCGGCGGCGTGCCAGGTCGTCCCGGATGTGAGGCGGTCGCGCTCGAGCAGCACGGTGTCGGCCCCCCACCCCATGTGCCCGAGGTGGTAGGCGACCGAGGTGCCGATGATGCCGCCGCCTATTACGACAACGCGGGCCCGCGAGGGCTGCTGCTCCGCCATGAGCCAGACGCTATCGCCTCAGGCCTGAGGTACTTCCGCGGAACTGCAGCGTGGCCGCGGTCCGGGTCCTACCGTGGCTCCATGGGCGCTGTCAACGGATCTGAATCCATCACCATCAATGCGCCGCTAGCCGACGTGCTCGCGGCGATCCGCAATCTCCCCGCGCAGGTCGAGTGGTTCCCCGGCTGCCTGAGTTCACAGGTCTTGGCTACCGGCGACGACGGCCTTCCTGCGCGTGCGCGCCAGGTGAACGACGTCAAGGTCGCCAAGGACGAGTACGAGCTCGACTACCAGCACAGCGACACGGGCATGTCGTGGAAGCTCGTCGCACCCAGCAAGGCGCAAAAGGCCGCGAGTGGCTCGTGGACGCTGTCGGCCAAGGGTTCGGGGACCGAGGCGACGCTGTCGCTATCCATCGATCCGTCGATCCCATTGCCCGGATTCCTGATGAAGAAGACCCTCGGTGACACGCTCAAGGGAGCGACCAAGGGACTCAAGAAATACTGCGAGTCCTAGCCGAGCACCTCGCGCTCGTCGGCGAGCATGCGCACGCGTGACTTCACGTGCGCGATCGAATCCGCGGCCACCGCCTTGCCTATGTCGGTTGCGTACGCCGCGTCTGCGGCCTCCGACGACGCGAACCAGAGTTCGGCGATGCCATCGAAGGGTGCATCGAGGTCGAGGACGTTGAAGCGGATGCGCTCGACGCCGGGGAGCGTACGGGCCAGCGGGGCATGCTCCTCCAGCCACCAGTGCACGAACTCCTCGCGCGACATGTCGTCGCGACGTACCAGTCCGACCATCACCTTCATGTCAGGACCCCGGCTTCTTGACGCGAGCGTGGGGTCGCCCACCGGTCGAGAGCACCAGGGCGATGAGGATCTCGTCGGCACGCGGTGCGTCGGGCATAGTTGTCTCAGCGGCGTCCATGTCGTCGAAGACCCACCGGTCATCCTTGTTGCCGATGGGCATGGTGATGGTGGCGCCCGGACCGGCCACCTTCTTGGTGCCCGGGATGATGTCGGCGCCACCGCCGATGGCCGCGCGTACGGGTGCACCGAAGCGCGGATGCAGGACCGCAGCGGTGTGCTCGAGTTCGCCGTCGGTGCCGACGATGGCTCCCTTGCCGTAGCCGCGCACCTCGTCAGGTGCGATGCCGGCCGATGCCAGCACCTCGAGCGCTCGTGTGACGAGGTAGCCCGCCACGTCGGCGCCGAGTACTTCGAGCTCCGCTAGGTCAGCCACGAGCGGACGTCCGGCGAGTGGATTGCGCACGGCAGCCGCGGCCACGACCTTGCGCGTCGGCGGGGCAACAGTGGTACCGCCCTCGCGATGCACCTCGATGAGACTGACCGTGACCGTGCGGATGTCCATATGCCCTCCCTGTCGGCGCCTGAGCCTAGGCCCCCGAGACTTGTCGCCTCACGCCGCGATTCACGGGCCGAACATCGCGGCAGAAGGCGACAGATCGTGGGATCGGAACCTAGGCCCGGGCGGCGCGGCGGGCCGCCAGGGCGAGTCCCGCGAAGCCGGCCCCCACGGCGACCGAGGCACCGATGGCACCGATGGCACCGACGGCAGCCTGCGGCTTGGTCTTGCCTGTCGCCAGCGGAACGGCGGCCGCAAGCGCATCGAGTGCCTCAGTCGCGGCGTTGACGGCGGCCATCCGTGCCAGCAAGCGCGGATCGTTCCGCACCTGCCAGAGCAGGACGCCCATCACGGCATTGCGGATACCGAACAGTCGCGCGAAGTAGCGCAGCGTGGGGGAGTCCTCTGATGGGTCGATCCCGAAGCCCTGGAGGAGTGCGCCGGGTGCGAGAGCGGCAGCACCTCCCACTAGGACGCGTTCGGCCAGCATGGCCGCCGTGTAGCGCCTGAGGCCCGCTTCTTTCATCGCGTCTCCTTCCGCAGGATCGCATGCAGCGTCGCACAGGTCGTGAACGACTGCTGACCGTTCCCGTCGATCCGCTCAGGGCAGTGCCGGTGCCTAGCATCGAGAGTGCAGCCCGGTTCTCGAGCACGCGCGCGCGCCCTCTTCGGGGCCGTCGTCGCCGTCTGCCTGACGGCCGCGATCGCATCCGTCGGTGCCTTCGCGTGGTGGCGGACGCTCGAACAGGCTGGTACGCCGTACCCAGCGCTGCGCTACGCACTGGGAGCGTGCCGCGCCTTCGAGGAGCCTTCGGGTGCCGAGGGCTACCGTGCCGCAGCCTCCATGGCCTCGGACCCCTGGCTGATTGGTGCTGACGTGGGCGTGTCAGCGCGGTTGGCTGACGGCCGGATGCTGTGGGCCTTCGGCGACACGTTTCGCGTGCCCGATGGCACCTCGATCTCGGCGGTCCGCAACTCCATGCTCATCGCCGGGCTGGGGTGTCGCCGGGTGGTGCTGCCTCCTGACGGTGGAGCAGTCATCCCGGCGCGTCAGGATGGGGTCGGCTACTGGCCGATGAGCATCGTGGTGCGACCGAACGGCAGTGACTCGATGGTCACGGTCTTCGCCGAGCGTGTGCGCGGCGACGAGCAGGCCTTCGACTTCGTCAACCTGGGTCCGGCCATGGCGACGTACGCCGTGCCCGCAGGTCAGGCGCCTGAGCTGGTCTCGGTCGAGGACCTAGGTCAGGATTCGCCGTCACGAGCGACGGTGGGCTGGGGCGCGGCGGCGGCCGACGGCGGCGACGGCTACCTCTACCTCTATGGCACGGCTAACCCGGATGCGCCGATGATCTTCGGCTGGTCGGTGCGCGTGGCGCGTACGACGGCTGCGCGTCTCGATGACACGTCTTCCTGGGAGTACTGGACGGGGAACACCTGGGCGGCGTCCTCCGGCGATGCTGCCGAGGTCATCTCAGCCCAGGGAGGTGTCTCTCAGACGTTCTCTGTCTTCGCGGTCGAGGGTCGGTGGTACGCGCTGAGCAAGCTGGACGGCGACCTCGGCACCGACCTAGCCGTGTGGAGTGCTCCCCAGCCGTGGGGACCCTTCGGCGATCCCGTCAGCGTGGGTCGGATCCCCAATGACGAGAACCCCTCGATCCTGCGCTACATGCCGCTCGCTCACCCGCAGGCCCAGCAGTCAGGCCCGCGACACATGCTGGTCTCCATCAGTCGCAACTCACTGGATCCCCACGTGCTGGCCGACTCGCCGAGTGTCTATCGGCCATTCTTCGTCGACATCGAACTTCCTCCGAAACCGTCGAGTCGCGTGCTGGATCCGCGCGGCTAGTGTGACCGCGTGACGCAAGACATGCCCGAGCGATCCCTGCGCGATCTGCCCGTGAGCGCGATCGGGCTGGGCTGTATGCCGATGTCGTGGGCCTATCGGTCTGCCGATGCTGACCCGATCGAGGTCCGCGCCACCTTGCACCGCGCCGTCGAACTCGGCGTCACGCTCCTCGACACGGCCGATGTGTACGGCCCCTACACCAATGAGGAGCTGATCGGCGCCTGCATCGTCCGCGAGGGGCTGCGCGATCGTGTCGTCATCGCCACCAAGTGCGGCCTGGTCCCGGCTGACGCCACGAGCTACCGGCGCGATGGCTCGCCGGCCTATGTTCGCGCCGCCTGCGATGCCTCGTTGGCTCGCCTCGGGGTGGACGAGATCGACCTGTATCAACTCCACCGCGTCGATCCCCAGGTGCCGATCGAGGAGACTTGGGGCGCGATGAGCGAACTTGTCCAGGCGGGCAAGGTGCGCTACCTCGGCCTGTCGGAGACAACCACCGACGAGATCATCGCGGCCGACTCGGTGCATCCGGTGAGCAGCGTGCAGAGCGAGCTGTCGCTGTGGACGAGTGAGAACGTGGACAGCGGGGTCTTGGATCTATGCCGAGACCGCGGTATCGGGTTCCTGGCGTACTGCCCACTCGGACGCGGGTTCCTCACCGGCCACCTGACGAGCGACGCCATCGAGGCCGACGACTACCGCAGCGCCAATCCACGATTCACCCCGGAGGCCATGGCCGCCAATCAGGTCATCGTCGATGAGGTCAGGGCGATTGCCCACCGCCTCCAAGCGACGCCGGCGCAGGTCGCCCTGGCCTGGGTGCTCGCGCAGGGCGATCGCGTCGTTCCGATCCCGGGCACCAAGCGGCGGCGTTGGCTCGAGGAGAACGTCGCGTCCGTCCGGCTACGTCTGTCATCCGCGGATCTGGCAGAGCTTGCCGCCCTGCCGAAATCGGTCGCCCCCCGCTACTAGTGCGCTGAATTGCCTGCTTCGACCAGCGCGGGCGGCTGTGGCACAGCGCTTCGAACGGGGGCGGTTGCCCGACGCGACGGTGGTGGGACGAAGCCGCGTGCCAGGAGCGCGAACACGATGAGCGACGTCGCGGCGATGAGCAGTGCGATCGACCATGCAGCGAGGGCATCGGTGCCGGCCAGCACATAGTGGGCCGTCGCCACCGGCCACGCGGCGTATGCAATGAGATGCGTACGCCGGAACCACGTGTTGCCGGCCTTGCCAAGTCTCGTGCGCAGGCGCCCGACCACGGACACGGGAATAAGCATCCAGAAGGCAAGGGCACCGAGGCCCACGGCCAGCGGCTGCCACGGAGCCGTGAAAGGGATGAGGATCTGCGTCGGGCTGAAGCGCACGACGGGATCGATCATCAGCAGTCCCATGTGCAGCGCGAGGAAGCCCAGGGCGAGCGCGCTGAGCCAGCGGTGCATGACAAGAAGCCCCTGCGGCGTCGCCAGCTTCCCGAGAAGGCGCGTCTTGAGCAAGATTCCCCAGATCACGACGGCGGTCAGCAGGCCCCAGGCGGTGATGCCGGTCGCGCGAATCGCCAGCCAGGTCCAGGGGACCGATGACAGTGCATCAAACATGGAGAGCCTCCCGGACTCGGATCGGTTCGACGTTGGGGTCATGGGGGAATAGCACGGCTTCGAGGTCGTGCTGTGCGAGCCAGGTCTGGGCTTCATCGCGCCCACGCACGAGTGCGAAAGTCGCGGCCGCCTCCGCCTGCCAGCCGGTTGGCCCGATGACGGTGACCTGGGCGAGGTCGGATTCGCTGGGCTGCCCGGTCAGCGGATCGATGACGTGATGGCGGCCGTGCCAGCGCCTGCGCAGCGATGAGGACGTGGCGATAGCGCGCTGCGCGCCCCGGAGTTGCACGGACGCGGGCGTTGTTGCGTCCTCTCGACGGTGGTCGACGATGGAGACGACCCAGGGCGTACCGCCGGCGTTGCCGCGGGTGGAGATGTC
>CAINGG010000140.1 GCA_903848435.1 uncultured Actinomycetes bacterium
CGTGGGTTTCCACACGCTGGATGCGCAGTTGAAGCTCCTGCGCGAACTGGAGCAGGACGCAGGTCGGCCAATGGGGAGAGTCGTGGAGTTGAAGGCGCCCTGGTGGCATGAGCAGGAAGGCGTCGATCTCATCGCGCCAACACTCGACGTGATCGCGCGCAACGGCTATCGCACTCCTGATGACGGATGTCGGGTGATTGCGTTTGACCCGCACGCTCTCCAGCGCATCCGTCGCCAGGCCGGCCCCGAGGCAGGAGTCGACCTGCCGCTGATCCAGTTGATCGACGAGCCGTCCAGTGAGGAGACCTACGAGCGCCTCGCGGATGGCTCGTGGGCCCGCTACGACTACGGCTGGATGCATGACCCGTCGGCCATGGCACGGATCCGCGCGTACGCCGATGGGATCGGACCCGACTTCCACGATCTGGTGCGCGTTGCTGGCGAATCCGTGGTCGACAACGGCATCACGGCAGCTGCGCACGATGCAGGCCTGGATGTCTCGCCCTGGGCGGTGCGTGCCGATCAGCTACCCGAGTGGGCGACGAGCATGGACGATGTCATGGAGGTGCTCGTCGGCCTCGGTGTCGACTCGATCACGACTGACTTCCCCGACGTTGCGCGTGCCTATCTCGACCGTCTCACGTCCGACACGGAGGAGTAGCCGGCATCACGGGCATGGGTAAGGCAGGATGCCTGCAGGAGGCCTCCATGACCCGAGTCCATGCTGTGCGTCGTACCGCCGCGGCCCTTGCCGCGGCTGCCCTGGTCATTGTCCCGGTGAGCGCGTGCTCGTCGGGCAACCAGAACCAGAACCAGAACCAGAACCAGGATCAGAACCAAGACCAGAATCAGAATCAGGACCAGAACCAGAACCAGAACCAGGATCAGAACCAGAATCAGGATCAGAACCAGCAGCAGCAAAACCAGTAGCGGCTGCTAGCGCTTGAGATCCTTCACAATCTGCTGGCTGGCGAAGCGCCCGGGTGCACCGATCACGCAGCCACCCGGGTGCGTGCCAGATCCACACTGGTAGTAGCCGTGAATCGGCGTGCGGTAGTCGCTGTAGCCCGGAGCGGGCCGGAAGAAGTACATCTGCGAGGGGAAGAACTCGCCCGCATAGATGTTCCCCTCCGACAGGCCGGTCTTCGACTCGATGATGTCGGGTGAGACCACCTCACGCTGCAGGATCAGGTCGTTGAAGTTCGGGAAGAACCTCTGCATGGTGGCCTGCACGCGATCGGCCATGTTGTCTCGCTCGGCATCCCAGGTGCTGCCCTTCAGCTCGTACGGCGTGTACATCACGTAGCACGACATGACGTGCTTGCCGGGGGGCGCCATGTCGGGGTCGATGAAGGACTGGATCGACGCATCGATGTAGGGGTGCTCGCTGTACCAGCCGTACTTCGCGGTGTCGTAGGCCCGCTCCATGTATTCGACGCTGGGAGCGACGTTGATGAACCCGAGGTACTGGTCGGTGCGGTCACCTAGGGCCGGGTAGTGCGGGATCCCATCGAGGGCGAAGTTCACCTTCGACGTGATGCCCTGGAATCGGTAGCGCTCGATCGCATCGACCAGGTCGGTCGGCAGCTCGCGAGCGTCGGCGATCTGCAGGAACGTGCGCCGCGGGTCGAGTGAGCTCACGATCGTCGTGGCGCGCAGCTCGGTGCCGTCATCGAGTACGACGCCCACGGCCTCGCCGCCGCGGGTGAGCAGCTTGGCAACGCGGGAGTTCAGCCGGATCTCGGCGCCGTAGGCCTGCGCGGCACGCGCGAGCACCTGGGTGAACCCGCCGTTGCCGCCCTTGTGGAATGACCACGAGCCCATGGAGCCGTCATGCTCGCCCATGGCGAGGTAGAGCCAGTTGAGGCCACTGCCCGGTGACATGGGGCCGAGCTTCACGCCCACGCACGCGGCCGACACGATCGTCGCCTTGAGGATGTCCGACTCGTAGTAGTCATCGACGAAGTCCAGGATGCTGCCCGTGAGCAGTCGCACCGTGTCGTGCAGGGTCTTCTTGTCGACACCGCCCCAGTACTTCAGGAGCCACTTCATGCGATCGGCGTCCTCGGGATCGTCGCTGAAGAGGTTGGGCGGGATGCTGTCGAACATCGGCCGCACGAACTGGCGGACTCGCGTCGTGTCGTGCTCGAAGCGGTCGTAGGCATCGGCATCGTGCTTGGAGTGGCGAGCGATCTCGCGCCGGTTGACCTCGTGGTCAGGGCCGAGCAGGAGGTAGTCCCCTCCGTCCATGGGCGCGAAGTGCGAGCGCATGTAGATGGGCATGAAGCCGAAGCGCACAAGATCGAGCTCGGAGATGATCTCCGGTCGCAGCAGGCTGAGCGCATAGGAGAAGGTCGTGAACTGGAATCCCGGCCTTAGCTCCTCGGTGATGGCGGCGCCTCCGACGAGGTGACGCTGCTCGAGCACCAGCACCTTCAGGCCTGACTTCGCGAGGTAGGCGGCGTTGGTGAGGCCGTTGTGCCCCGCGCCGATGACGATGGCGTCGTAGGTGTCGCTCATGACATGGCCGTCTTTCGCTCGGGGTTATAGAAGGGCAAGGTGGTCACCTCTGCGGCCACGTTGATGTATTCGTGCGTCACCGTCTGCTCGACGTAGACGACGGTGCCGGGATCGGCGTACTTCGGCTTCACCCGCGCGATGCCGATGTGCTTCTGCAGGACGGGCGAGTACATGAAACTCGTGGCATAGCCGATGCGCTTGCCGTTGGCGTTGTAGATCATCGACTCCCACGCGACCGGTGTCTCATCGGGCATCGCCATGAGGCCATTCGACGTAAAGAGCTCGTAGTAGTCACGCCACGACACCGTGATGCCAACTGTCGTCCAGCGGCTGGTGCCTTCGTGCATCTCACGCAGGATCGCCTGTCGGCCGACGAACGGCCGCGAGTCATCGTCGATGCCCTTGAGGAGCCAGCCGAGGCCGAGCTCAGCGGGGGTGAACTTGTCCTCGGCGACGAATGAGTAGCGGCTCGAGGTGAACTCCGCGCCGATGAGCGGCAGGCCGGCCTCGATGCGGGTCATGCCGAGTGCGGTGTCGCCGTAGGGGCGCAGCCCGTGCGGCTTGCCGGCGGCGATGAGGGCATCGAGCACGCGCAGGGCGTCGTCCGCGGGAATGATCAGCTCGTAGCCGAGGTCGCCGGAGAACCCGGTGCGGCTGAGGGTGACCGGGGCATCGGCGATCTTGGTCTGGACGAAGTCGAAGTAGCGCAGCCCCGCGATGTCGTCGGTGAGCTTCTCGAGGATCGCCCGCGAGCGCGGGCCCTGGATCGCGAGTGACGCGTAGTCCTCGCTCGCATCGACGATCGCGACATCGAATCGGCGTGCCATGTCAGTGAGGTAGCCAAGGTTGGGCTCGGCGGCGGTCAGGAGGAACTCGTCGGAGGAGTAGCGAAAGATCACGCCGTCTTCCATGACGAATCCGTCGTTATCGCACCAGATCGTGTATTGCGCACGGCCGGGTCGGCAGGCGCGGATGTCGCGAGCGAAGACATAGGAGCAGAAGAGTTCGGCGTCGCGTCCGCGGATCCAGTACTTGTGCAGGGGAGAGGTGTCGAAGAAGCCCGCTGAGTTGCGTACGCCGAAGTACTCGTGCTTGGCCGATAGGTCGTACTGCGGCGCGGCCAGGTAGCCGGCCCAGTGGACCCACAGGCCGCTCTCGTTGAGCTCGGCGAGCCGCGGATGGAACGGTGTCTTCTTGATCATGGGCGTCCTCGTCGGTGGGGTCGACGACGCCGGACCTTGGGGGGCGCCCGACGCCGTCGATCGCCTCAGCCTAGGACCTTATTGGACAATTGCGCAATAGGGTTTAGCGTTCTGCCATGGCCCGCATGAGCCCGGAGGATCGCCGCGAGGCGATCGTGGCCGCGACCTTGGCCGTGATGGAGCGCCGGGGAGTCGCGGCGACGACCGTGCGCGATGTCGCCGCCGAGCTCGGAACGTCGAGCGGCCTCATCCACCACTACGTCGATTCGATGGACGACCTGCTGGCCGAGGCCTTCGCGCGCGCAGCAGGGGCCGACCTGGCAGTGACCCGCGCCGCGGTCGAAAGTGCCAGCCAATCCGTGGACAAGCTGCGGCTGTTCTTCGATACCTATGCGCGCGCCGAGGATGACATCGGCATGCAGCTCTGGCTCGATGCCTGGGCTGAG
>CAINGG010000141.1 GCA_903848435.1 uncultured Actinomycetes bacterium
AGCCGCCCAGGAAGCCGACGATGCCGGCCACCAGCGAACGGAAGAAGCCACGCTTCACATCGAGGATCCGGCCCGAAAGCCAGCCGAGGCCAATCGAGAGGAGGAAGATCACCCCGATGACAACGATGTTGTCGATCACGGACCCGTCGCCAGACACGGGGCTATCGTGGCAGAGCCGGGACACCCGACGTGAAGAGCCTCACAAGACCTCGAGGTGCTGTTGGCTCGCCTGAACTCCGGGCCCAATCTCGCGGTGATGACCGCCAACGCCGCTCATCCTGGGCAGGATGGCGCCATGGCGAAGACTCCCCTCCAGCCCCGCACGTGGCATCCGCCGAAAGACGTCGGCCTGCGCGGGCCCTTTGCGCCCAACTCGGCGCTCGCCGCGCCCGACGTGATTCCCATCCCGGGCACAGGCGCTGAAGATGTTGCCGTCGACGCGGCAGGCAATATCTACACCGGCACGCGCGAGGGCTACATCCTGCGACTTTCGCCTGACGGGCGTCACGTGGAGCGGCTCGTGCAGACCGGCGGCCGCCCGCTGGGCATCGAGGTTCATCCCGACGGCCACCTCATCATCTGCGATGCGCATCGCGGATTGCTCAGGCTTGATCCGACATCGCTTGAGCTCGAGGTGATCGTGAGCGAGGTTAACGGCGTTCCGATGAAGATCACCAACAACTGCGCCGTTGCCAGCGATGGGTCGGTCTACTTCTCCGACTCATCGCAGGAGTTCAGTCTCGATGAGTTCAAGGGCGACATCATCGCCCACACAGGAAGCGGCCGACTCCTTCGCTGGCGACCGGACGGATCGTTGGACGTGCTTCTAGACGGACTCAACTTCGCCAATGGCGTCGCACTAGCCGACGACGAGTCCTTCGTCCTGGTGGCGGAGACCAGCGGCTACTGCGTGACCCGCCTCGACCTCACCGGCCCGTCCGCGGGTCGGCGCTCGGTCATCATCGAGAACCTCCCGGGACTCCCGGACAACATGTCGACCGGCTCCGGTGGCGTCTTCTGGATCGCCATGCCCTCCGTACGCAACAAGCTCCTCGACTTCCTGCTGCCCAAGGCTGGCTTCCTGCGCTCGGCGATCTGGGCGATGCCCGACAAGCTCCAACCCGATGCGTCGCGCATCACGTGGGTGATCGGCATCGACGGCGAGGGCATGGTCGTGCGCAATCTCCAGGGCCCGGGCACGGCCTACCACTACGTCACGGGCGTCCGCGAGCACGACGGCAAGCTCTACCTCGGCAGCCTCGTCGAGCCGGGCGTTGCCATCGTCGACCTGCCGCGCTAGACCCGCTTCTTGAGCGCGTCGGTCAGACGCGTCAGCGCGGGGCTTCGATCGTGCTTGGGCACGACGGCCCTAATGATGCAGAGCTCGTCAGTGGCCATCGCTTCGGTCAACGCTGCGTCGAGTTCGTCCTCGGTCGTGGCAAGCCACCCATGACCCACGCCGAACACATCGGGGAGTTTCTCTGCCGAGATGTGCGGGATGTCGTTGTAGGAGCCATCCATCATCGGTCGCTGAGTGCCGTAGCCCTCATTGTCGAGTACGACGATGACCGGCTTGACACCGTGAAAACGAACCGACGCCGCCTCTAGACCCGTCATCGCGAAGGCGCCGTCGCCCACGAGCACCACCGGGCGAAGCTCCGGCTGTGCCAGGCCCGCACCCAGCGATGCGGGCACGGCGTAGCCCATGGTCGCGTAGTACGCGCTGGCCAGGCACCAGTTGGGGCTGGTCAGGTCGACGGAGGCAAAGAGGCACTCACCCGGGTCCACGAGCAGGCCGTGTCGCTCATCCAGATGCGCGTCGATGGCCGTGATGAATCGTGCAACCGACAGCGGTTTACCAGGCTGGGCATCGAAGGGATGCCGCGTGCGCATCGGCGCAGAGATGGGGTCGAGGGGATGCAGCCCCGCCTTCCCAGCTGCTTCGGCGAGGGCAGGGACGAATGCCCACAGCGGCACCTCTTTGTAGGTGCGCATCCCAACGGTGACCTCATCGTCGTGTACGTCGATCCGTCGATTGGGGTCGAGGTGGGCGGTGAAGGCGCCCATGGTCAGGTCGGTGTTGAGCACGCCCACGCTGACGATGGTGGCGGCGTTCTCGACCTTGTCCACGACCTCGGCGGGAGATACCGCTCCCATGTAGACGCCGAGCGACAGCGGATGGCGCTCCGAAAGCACTCCGCGCGAGAGGGAGCTCGTGGCCACCGGAGCATTCGCCCACTGGGCGGCCGCGATCACCTCGGGGCCGAGGCCGCGGCGCCAGGCCATGACGCCCAGGTGCATCACCGACGACTCGCTATCGCGCAAGTGGTCGATCGCATCCTCGACGGCCGCTTCCAGGTGCGCCTCGTTGACGATGGGCAGATGCTGGCGCAGTTTGCCGCGCGGCGGAGCGATGGGCACCTCGACCATGTCGCGCGGGATCTCGAGGTAGCCGGGGCGCTGCTCCGACAGCACCTCCGCGATGACGCGATCGATCTCGTCAGCCGCGATGGCCGGGTTGGCCAGCACGGCCTGGGCGATCGTGAGCTCCTCGAAGACGGCGAGTTGCGAATCGAAGTTCTTGATCTTGTGGTGGAGCATCACGTCGCCAGCACGCTCGCGAAGGCCGGGAGCACCCGAGATGACCAGGAGCGGCACCTGCTCGGCCCAGGCCCCGGCCACGGTGTTGGCGATCTTCAGCCCCCCGACGCCGTAGGTGACGGCCACGACGCCAAGCCCCCTAAGCCGCGCGTACGCATCGGCGGCGAACGCCGCGCCCTGCTCGTCGGCGGTCACCTTGATGTGGAAGCCGTCCTGCTCGAGGTCGGTGAAGAGGCGCAGGGCGTAGTCGCCGACGATGCCGAAGCCGAACTCGACCCCCCGCTCACGAAGGCGCTGGGCGAGGTGCAGCGGGATGGTGAGCTCGTCGGCCATGCGCGGCAGGCTAGCGCCCTACGCCTCAAGCTCCGGGTGCGGACCATCCTGCGGCTCCACCACACTCGTGCGCGCGCCAGCAGCCCAGCCCACGAGCCTGAGCCCGTACCCCACGGACGGGCCGATCAAGAGCGCGAAGGCGAGAGTGGCGATTCCGACCGTTCCACCAAGGAGCCAGCCCGCACCCAAGATGACCACCTCGATGCTGAGTCGGATGGGTGTGACCGCGATACCGGTGCGCTCGTGGATTCCGGTCATGAGCCCGTCGCGAGGCCCGGGCCCGAGATTGGTGGTCAGGTAGAGGCCACTGCCAATGCCGACGATCACGATGGCGATGGCGACCTGGAGCAGTCGCCAGCCGAGGCCCTCGGGTGTCGGCAGCACCCACACCATGACCTGGAGCGCGGTGGCGATGACGACGGCGTTGGCGATGGTGCCCAGACCCGGGCGTTCGCGCAGCGGAATCCACAGAAGCAGGACGACGACGCTGGTGAAGAAGGTGGCCAGGCCGATGCCGATACCCGTGCGCAACGACAGGCCCTGGGCGAAGACCGTCCAGGGCGCATTGCCGAGACCGGCATCGACCAGCATCGCCTCGCCCGTGCCGAAGAGCCACAGACCGAGGATGAGAACGACGAAGGTGGAGGGTCGTGTGCGCCACCGCGAGCCCTCGCTGCGCCAGCGTGTGACGGGGATGGTCCGCGAGGGGACGATGCGGCGCCACACCTCGCCCACGGACACGAGCGCTGACCCTAGTCGTTAGTCGACGATCGCTCGGCGCGGGCCGATCCCCCAGTTGACGTAGTTCCAGGCCCAGTCGGCAAGGACGCTCACGCGATTGCGACCTCCGGCCAGGTAGACGACGTGCAAGCCGAGCCACGCCAGCCACGCGAGCGTGCCGTGGAGCTTGATCCCCTGAGGAGTCTCGACGACTGCACGACGCCGACCGATGGTCGCCATCTGACCCTTGTCGACGTAGCGGAAGGGCTCCACGGGCTTGCCCTCCACTTGCGCCACGATGCTTCGTGCAGCGTGACGACCCATTTGCATGGCCACGGGCGCGACCATCGGAAGCGGAGGTTCGCCCTCCTTTGCCGTGAAGGCCGCGGTATCCCCGATCACCCACACGTCCGGAACGCCCGGAAGCCGCAGGCAGTCATCGACAACCAGGCGACGCGACGGACCCGTGGTGCCCAGCTGGCTCCACTGCTCGGGTGCGGCAACTCCGGCTGCCCAGATGATCGTGCCGGCCGGGAGGATCTCCCCGGACTTCAGGTGGACGTCATTCGCGTACATTCGATCGACGGCGGCGTTGAGCTTCACGGTCACGCCGAGCTCCTCCACCTCTTCCTTGGCGTGGGCGCTGGACGACTCCGTGAACGATGGCAGCAACCGCGGGCCGGCTTCCACGAGCGTGACAGAGGCGTACGAAGCGATCTCGGGGTACTCGCGCTTCATGGTGGACTGCAACTCGGCCACAGCCCCGCTGACCTCCAGACCCGTGGGTCCGCCACCGACGACGACGACGCGCAGGGCGTCTCTGGAAAGTCGCTTTTCCTGGACATCCTCATAGGTGTTGAGGATCCGCTTCTTGATGTGTCGGGCCTCGGCGATCGTCTTCATCTGCAGGGCGTGCTCCTCGACACCGGGGATGCCGAACGTCGTGCCCACGCTGCCGGTCGCGATGATCAATTGGTCGTAGGAGACCTGCGTGCCGTCGTACAGCCGGACCCGGTGCGCCTCTGGGTCGACACGCACGACATCACCGCGGATGAATTCAACGCCCGGGATCGCGGCGCGCACCGGATAGGCAATGTCGTCCTCGGGCAGGGCGCCAGTCGCCACCTGGTAGAGAAGCGGGCTGAAAAGTTGGTAGGGGTGGCGATCGACAATGACCACATCGACGTCAGGGGACTTGCGCAGGGCCTTGGCGGCGTCGAGCCCGCCGAAGCCCGCGCCAATGATGACCACCTTGGTCCTGTCCGCCATGGCGCGATGCTCCCAGTGGAAGCCTGATCGCGCTAGGCGGGGCAGATGTCGCCGAGAGGAGCGGCACCCGGGGCGCCCGCTACGAGCGCGTCATAGAGCCGGGCGCAGTCGAGTCTGACCTGCTCGCTCTGCTGCGCGACGTCGCGCAGGATCAGCAGCGCCTCGCCCAGGCCGCCGGCCGACTTCACGGCGTCGAGCTGCAGCCGCACCTGCTCGAAGGGCTCCAGGCTCGAGCCGGGCACCGGCGGCGCCGACAGCCGCGCGATGTCCTCCTCAGTCAGGTCGGGTACGCCGACGCCGTGTCGATGTGCCTCCGCAGCCACGATGTCGGCAACGGTCGGCAGGTCATCAACGGCGCTGGTGTCGTTATTGCGAGCCGCCCCCCATACGAGGACTCCGACGACCCCCAGGCACACGGCCGCCAGCGCGATGATCGCGACGCGTGCTCCCGTGGAGGACATGCGTCGATGGTCGCCCAAACCAGCGAATGTGTCCACGCCGGGTAGTCGCTATCGTGCTGCTGCGTGGCCGGCCATCGGCCCGCTGATCGCGACTTCGACCACCTAAGGAGCACCATGGCCATCTCTGTCGGCGACCGCATCCCCGAAGCCACCCTGCGCATCGTCGATGAGAGCGGCCCGCAGCCCACCTCGTCCACCGAGTTGCTCGGCTCGGGCCGTGTCGTCCTCTTCGCCGTGCCCGGGGCCTTCACGCCCACCTGCTCCAACGTGCACCTGCCCTCCTACGTCGAGACCGCGGCGCAGTTGTCTGCCGCGGGCGTCGATCGGATCGTGTGCCTGTCCGTCAACGACCCCTTCGTCATGGCCGCCTGGGGCGCGGCCCAGGGCGTGGGCGACGACATCGTCATGGCCTCCGATGGCAACGCCGATTTCACTCGCGCTGTCGGTATGGACATCGACGTGTCGAGGGGCGGTCTTGGCGTTCGATCCAAGCGCTACGCCATGGTCATCGAGGACGGCGTGGTCACGACGTTCCTGCCCGAAGAAGACGGCTTCTCCGCGCTGGTGAGCACCGGTCAGTGCGTGCTCGACACGCTGGGCTAGCGCTCAGGCCACCGCGGGAGCGCTGGCTCCGAGCGAGCGGGGCAGGTCACCCGTGTAGGCGACGACGAGTTCGCGCGTCGCTCGCGTGAGCGCGACGTAGAGATCACTCCCTGGGCGCGCGGACTCCAGGTCGATCAGCCCTGGCTCGGCCACGACGACGATGTCGAACTCCAGGCCCTTGGCCTGCTGCACGGTCAGCACGACCACGGGTGCATCCAGGCGACTATCGCCGTCGCCGACAAAGCCCGTGGGGAGTGCCTCGCGCAGCACGGTCTCGAGTTTGTCGACGAGGCTGGGAGCGGTAATGACTCCGAGACGGCCGAAGCCCGGCTGCCCGACAAGTTCTCCCACGAGGGCCGAGACATCGTCGATGCCGACGAGGCGAGCAAGCACCGGCGGCGCCCCGTCACGGATGGACTCGACCGGCGTCGGTTCGCGGCCGAGCGCGCGCATCACGTCGCGCGCAAGGTCCATGAAGGGCCGAGGCGTGCGGTAGTTGACGGTGAGTCGCTCGACACGCCAGCGCTGATCACCGCCGGGCCGCGCTTTGGCGATGTCGCCCAGTGCCTGCGCCCACGACGTCGGCCCCGATGACGATGACGACTGATCGAGATCACCCACGACCGTCATCGACAAGGACGGGCAGCGCCGCGCGAGCAGTCGCCAGGCCATCGGGGAGAGCTCCTGTGCCTCATCGACCACGATGTGGCCGTAGACCCACTCGCGATCATCCGAGGCACGCTCGGCCAGCGAGATGGCCTCGCCCGCGGTCACGTAGCGATCGATGAGCTGGTCGGCCGACACCCCGCGCGTACCGGTCATCTCGAGCACCGACTGCGCGTAGTCCATCTCCGCTTGACGCTCTGCCGTGGCACGTAACTGGGCGAGGCGATCAGCCTCGTCATCGATCCCCAGGGCCTCGGCTGCCTCGTCGAGCAGTGGTACGTCGGCCGGGGTCCAAGGAGCGCCGCGGTCGCGCTGCAGGAGCGCGCGCTGGTCGGGCTTCAGGTGCGGAGCCGCAGCGGCCAGGAGATCCGGGCGCGCCCACAGGTCACTGACGACCTGCTCCGGCGTCAGGGGCATCCACGCCAGATTGACCTCACGACGCACATCGGGGGATTCGCGCAGATCGGAGACGAGCACGTCACGGTGTGTCTCGAGATCGACGCGCATCTCATCGGCGAGCGCCTGCGCCAGGGAGTCGAGGAGCGTGAGGGCGAAAGTGCGGCGGGCGACGTTGTGGGGCCTGCGGGTCGAGCGCGCTCGGTCGCGGGCCGCCATGACCATCTCGGGCGTCATGACGATGCGGGCCGAGCCCACCGTGAGGTCGCGACCAGTCTCGGGGACGCGCTGCCGCTGGCGTACCGCGCGCGAGATGACGTCGGCCATCCGCGCGCTGCCCTTGAGTGCAGCGATCTCATCGGGTTCCCACGCACGTGCGTCGACGCCGGGGAAGAGCTGTCCAGGCGTTGCGAGAACCGCCGCGGTCTCCCCCAGCGCAGGCAGCACCTGGCCGATGTAGTGCAGGAAGATCCGATTGGGGCCGACGATCAGCACGCCACTGCGCGCGAGTTTCTCGCGGTGCGTGTAGAGCAGGTAGGCCGCGCGGTGCAGGGCGACGACCGTCTTGCCGCAACCGGGCCCGCCCTCGACGACGAGGATGCCGGGCAGCGGCGAGCGGACGATGGCATCCTGCTCGGCCTGCATCGTGGCCACGATGTCGTGCATGCGCCCCGTGCGCCGGGCGGCCAGGGCCGCCATGAGCACCCCACCGCCCTGCACGTCGTCGGCAACGATCCCCGAGCCTCCGTCGGCCAGGGCCTCCAGGTCGAGCACGTCATCTTCGAGCGCCGCCACCTCGCGCCCCTCCGTGACGATGTGCCGTCGTCGCACGACGCCCAGAGGAACCGCCGACGTTGCCTGATAGAAGGGCTCGGCCGCCGGCGCGCGCCAGTCGGTCAGCAGCGGCTGCTGGTCGTCATCGGCCAGTCCCACTCGCCCGATGTAGCGCGCGGTGCCATCGTGCAGATCCAGTCGCCCGAAGCACAGTCGCGTCTCGGCGGCCGACAGCGCCTCGAGGCGATCGGTGTAGAGGCGAACGAACGCCTCCTGCTCGGTCAGCGCCGCGGGAGTGCCGGCCGTCTGCTCGCGCTGCGTGCGCCTGAGGTCCTCGCGCGTACGACCGATGAGCTCGTCGAGTCGGGCGTAGAGAGAGGCCACACGATCGCGTTCGGCGGCGAGCTCTTGCTCGCGCCGGACCGTCGCGGGGGCGGCGGTGCCGCCCTGCTCGGCAGCGTGGGCCGACATGGCGCCCTCCCGAATCAGGGGGAGGATCGATCATGCCGCATACCGCGGCCGTCGGCTCGTCCGGGTCAGCTGGCAGCGGGGGCGAGCGCGTGGCTGTTGTCCAGCCAGGTCGCCCAGTCCACGTTCCATAAGGCGCCGGGGCCCTCCCACGGATCGACCGGCAGCCCGGTGTCGGTCGTGATGACCGGGTCCCCCTCGAGCGCCCGCTCGAAGAACCAGATGCCGTTCTCGTAGGAAACGTTCGTGCAGCCGTGCGACGTGGAGTACAGCCCGAGGTTGTGCTCGTTCCAGGGCGCTGCGTGGAGGTACTCGCCGCTCGGAGTGAGGCGCAGTGCGTAGGGGACGTCGACGTCGTAGGGCTCGCGAGGTCCGGGATTGACCATTCGCTTCATGGCGTAGCGCTCCATGATCGCCTTGATTCCGGACGTCGTCTCCCAGGTTGGCTTGCCCAGTGAGACCGGCACCTTGCGGATCGTGAGTCCGTCACGCTTGACCTTGCCGATGAGCTTGTTGGCCGAGACCTCGAAGGTCTGCGATCGCCCGATGCGCATCTTGACATCGGGGTTGTAGGTGGCGAACCCGTGCTTCTTCCAGGAGAAGTCCACCTTGACGTCGGTGTAGGCCGGCCAGAACGCTTCGGGCCGGAAGGCAAGGGTGTTGTCGTCGAACCAACTCCACGAGGCGTTTCCGATCGGCTTACTCGTGATGACCTTGGCGGAACGCTCGAGCAGGCCCTTCAACTCGTCGGGCACGGCGTAGGCAAAGTCGATGCGGATCACGACGCCGACGCCGTAGATGCCCTTGACGGTGCTCGGGTAGACGGCTGATACCGACGCCGGGTCCCCGTCCCACACGAGCTCCGCCACGTCCGCGGCGTAGTCGCGGGAGCCTTCCGCGCCGAGGTAGGCCGGCGTGATGACCGGCTCCGCGGGCACGGTGTCGGCCGCCGGCTCCGATCCCTCGTCGGTCGGCGACGGGGTGACGATGGAGGCGACGGCGAGATCAAGGGCCGGGGCCCACGGAACGCGCACGCCGACCGCGAGGCCGCCGCCCACGGCCACCAGGGCAAGGGCGAGCGCGCCGGCCGCCAGGCCAGCGAAGCGAAGACCCGGCCTCCCGGTCTTCTCCGGGGGCCGGGCGTGTCGTCCTGCCACGTTCTCCATGGTGGGGCACGGTGTTCTCAATGGGGCGAACGAGGCGGGTGTGGCGCGCGGGGCGTTATGGTTCCGTGACCTAAGGGGCTGGGCTCCCGGGGCGTGCCAGGCTTCCCCCATGGAGGACGAGACCGACCGCCTGATCATCCGGCAGCTCGCGGCCGACGGGCGGATGTCCTACGCCGACCTGGCCCGCGAGGCCGGGCTGTCCACCTCCGCCGTTCACCAGCGCGTACGCCGGCTCGAGCAGCGCGGCGTCATCACGGGCTACGGCGCGCGCTTCGACGAGCGCCTCATCGGGCTTCCGCTGACGGCGCTGGTCGACCTGACACCGCTGGATCCTGCGGCACCCGACGACATCCCCGAGCGCCTCGTCGATATCGCTGAGATCGAATCCTGCTGGTCGGTCGCCGGATCGGCGTCCTATGTCATCAAGGTTCGGGTGGCCGAGCCGGTCGATCTCGAAGACCTGCTCGCGCGCATTCGCGCGGCCGCGGGAGTGTCCACGCGAACGACGATCGTTTTGTCGACACCCTTCGAGGGTCGCGCACCCAACGTCTGAAGCCCTACTCCTCGAAGAGCGGGATGACCGCCGACGTATCCCAGGCCACGCCGACATCGCTGCCACGCGTGGGCAGCTCGTCATCACGCACATTCGCCTTGAACGACACCTCGCCGACACTGACTAGGGCAAGCGCATGGTCGCCCTGGAAGTACACCTCCTGCACCGTCCCCCGGCGGATCGCCGCGGCATCTCCCGGAGGGAGGAGGGCGAGCGACTCCGGGCGCAGCGCGACGGCCAGCGCATCGGCGCAGTCGGGCCCGGCCGGGATCGCGCCGAGCCCGGGGGACTGCCAGGCGCCGCCGGAGTAGGACCCGCGCAAGATCGTGCTCGAGCCGATGAAGTCCGCGACGAAGATGCTGCGCGGACGGCGATAGAGGTCGAGGGGCGCATCGAGCTGACGCACGACTCCCTGGTCCATCACGGCCACGCGATCGGCCAGGCTCATGGCCTCATCCTGATCATGTGTCACCACGACAAAGGTGATGCCCACCTCGTGCTGGAGGCGCTTCAGCTCCATCTGCATCTCGCCGCGGATCTTGCGGTCGAGTGCCGAGAGCGGCTCGTCGAGCAGCAGCAGGCGCGGACGCTTGACGATGGCACGCGCCAGGGCCACGCGCTGGCGCTGCCCGCCACTGAGTTCGCGCGGCAGCGCCGATCTCTTGTCGGTCAGTCCGACAGTCTGGAGCACCTCGTCGACACGGGTGCGGATCTCGTCGCGGGGCAACTTCTCGCACACCAGGCCGTAGGAGACGTTGCGCTCGACGGTCATATGGGGGAAGAGGGCGTAGGACTGGAACATGAGGTTGACCGCTCGCTTCTCCGGCGGGATCGGCAGCAGGTCGACCCCGTCGAGGGTGACCGTGCCCGCATCGGGTTGCTCGAAGCCGGCGATCACGCGCAGGAGGGTGGTCTTGCCGCAACCCGACGGACCCAGGAGCGCGAAGAACTCGTTCTCGCGGATCTGGATGCTCACGTCGTCAAGGGCGCGGACGTCACCGAATGAGCGGCTCACGCCGCTCACGTCGAGAAGGACATTGCCGTCGGCCACGATCACGACTCCTTTCTGCGCAGCGAGTCTCCCAGCCGCGACGTGCGCTGGACGAGCAGGACGGCGATGAACGACACCAGGAGGAGGAGGGTCGCCAGGGCGTTGACCTGAGGCGTCACGCCGAATCGCACGCTCGAGTAGATGACGATGGGCAGCGTGGGATCGGCGGGAGATGCCGTGAAGAACGCGACCGTGAACTCATCGAGGCTCAGCGTGAAGGCCAGGAGCGCACCGGCGATGATCGCCGGACGAATGCCCGGAAGCGTCACGCTCCAGAAGGTCTTCAGGCTTGAGGCTCCGAGATCCCGGCTGGCTTCCTCGAGGCTGGAGTCCATGCCGGCCAGCCGCACGCGTACGACGGCCGCCACGAAGGCGATACCGAAGACAGAGTGCGCCAGGATCACGCTGAAGGCACCGAGCGTGAAGTTGACCAGCGTGTAGAAGGCAAGCAGGCCAATGGCCAGCATGATGTCGGGCATCACGGCGGGAGCCGCGGCGGCCGCGTCGAGGAAGCGAGAGGGGAAGTACCGCTCCAAGGCCAGCGCGAGCAGCGTGCCGAGGATGACGGAGATGATCGTCGTACCGGTGGCCACGATCAAGGTGGTGCGCAGGCCACCCATGATGTCGGCGTCCTGGAGCAGGGCCGGATACCACTTCAGTGAGAAGCCGCTCCACAGGAACGGGTTGTCGGAGGCGTTGAAGCTCATGACGATGACGACGAGGATCGGGACGTAGAGGAAGACATAGAGCACCCACAGCGGCAGGGTGCGCGTCACGCGGGTCATCAGGCACCCCACTTGCGCGAACGCCGGGCCGCGCTTGCCTGGAGCATCACGATGACGACCAGGAGAGCAAGCACCAGCAGCGACAGTGCCGACCCAAAGGGCCAGTCGCGCGACTTCAGGAACTGGTCGCGGATGAGATTGCCGATCATCTGGGAGTTACCGCCGCCGAGGAGCTCGGGGATGACGAAGTTCCCCAGGCTCGGAATGAAGACGAAGAGGCAGCCGGTGATGATTCCAGGGAGGGTGAGCGGCAGCAGGATCGTGCGAAAGCGACGCCACGGCCCGGCCCCGAGATTGCAGGCTGCCTCGAGCAACTGCGGGTCCAGGCGCTGGAGCGAGGCGTAGATCGGCAGCACCATCAACGGGATATAGGCGTAGGTGAGGCCGAGGATGACCGCCTGCCGCGTGTAGAGCACCTCGATCGGCCCGAGCCCCACGAGCGACAGGCCATCGCTGAGGATTCCCTCGCGGTTGAGCAGCAGGATCCACGCGTAGGTGCGGATCAGGAAGTTGGTCCAGAAGGGCAGCACGACGGCGATGAGGGCGACGGTCTGCCACGACGACGACAGGCGCGTGATCGCCAGGGCAGCGGGAAAGCCGATCAGGAATGCGATGAAGGTCGCGACGCCCGCATTGAAGACGCTCGATGCGAGCACCTCCAGGTAGAGCGGTTGGAAGAGGCGCGTGACATTGTCGAGAGTGACCGGCCCCTGCACTCCGCCGAATCGCCCCGAGGTGAGGAAGGCGTAGGCGATGACAAGGCCGAGCGGGATGACCATGAGCACCAGCAGGTAGGCCAGTGCGGGCACGCTCGAGAGCGCACGCAGCAGGGGCCCGTCACCGTGGCGACGGACCCCTGCTGACGTGCGTGAGGTCAACTGGCTTGGACCTCTGTGGCGATCTGCTGGTAGATCTTCGACGCGGGTCCGAGGTCGATCAGGCCCTCGCCCTTCGCCAGATCAGCAGGCGTCATGGCGATGTTGGGGTAGTCGGCTCCGAGCTCGGCAGCGGCCTTCTCGGCCACAGCCTTGTTGGGGCTCTTGTAGAGGATGTTGTTGGTCATCCACGACTGCATCTCATCGCCGATCATGAAGTTGATCCACGCCATGGCGGCTTCCTTGTTCTTGCTCGACTTGAGCACCACCATGGTGTCGGTCCATAGGTCAGCGCCTTCGGACGGCACGACGAACTTCACATTGGGATCGCCGGAGTAGTTGCACCAGCCATCCCAGGCCACGGCCATGACAACCTCGCCCGACGCCAGTCGGCTGTAGAACGTGACATCGTCGAAGCCCAGGAGCGTCGGCTTGGTCTTGAGGAGTTGCTCCTTGATCTTGTTGAGCTCACCCTCATCGGTCGTGTTCACGCTGTAGCCCAGTGCCCGCGCAGCCGGCAGGTTCATCCACGGCTGGGTGGCCAGCATGAGCGTCTTCTTCTCGTACTCCGGTGCGGGGTTGAGGAGGTCGTTCCACGAGGTGGGCGGTGCCGCCATCAGGTCCTCGCGGTAGCAGATGCCGGTGGTCCCCCACGCGTAGGGAACGCTGAACGTATTGCCGGGATCGAAGGCGAGGTTCTTGCTCTCCGGGTAGAGGTTGGCAAGGTTGGGGACCAGGCGGGGATCGATAGGCTCGAGCAGCCCCGCCTCGTTGAGGGCCTGTGCGTACTGGCCGGAGACGAAAGCGACGTCGATGCCGGGATCGCCACCCGCCGTCAGCTTGCCGACGATCTCCTCATTGGTTGCGTGCTTGGCCACGGTGGCATTCGCCTTCGTGGTGTCGGTGAACTTCAGCGCCGCATCAGGATCCATGTAGGCATCCCAGTTGCTCACGACGATCGACTGCTTGCTGAGGTCGGCGCTGGGATCGAGCGACGGCGAGGGGCTTGCGTCCCCGCCCGACGATCCGCCCCCGCATGCGGCCAGGAGGACGGCGCAGACCGCTCCCGCGATGCCGAGGACCGAGGCCCGGCGGGCCCGTGTCGGCTGAATTGCCATCTCTTCTCCTTCTTTCCTGGTGAACCGCGTCACGAGGTCGGCTCGCGACGACTGAGTTGGATTGCGGGGAGTGCGTCGAGATCGACTCCCAATTGCTCGCAGGCGAATTGCCGCAGCAGACCCCGGACTCGCTCAAGCGGGGTCCACGAATAGCCGACCACCGTCCGGAAGCACAGCCCGTCGACCATGGCGCTGATGCGCTCAGCCACCACCCGGGGGTCAGCGACCGGTTGGAAGGCACCAGCGGAGGTGCCCTCCTCTACGAGCTTGACCAGCTCGTCTCGATAGTCGGCCGCAAGCTCCTCGCATAGGGGTCGCAGCGATGCATCGTGCGTCGCTGCCGTCCAGAGCTCCAGCCACAGGACGTATTCGTCGAAGAGCACACCGGGGTGCGGCAGGCTCACTTCGAGCAGTGAGGCGAGGACGCGCAGATAGTCGCCGTCGCGACGCAAGGCCGCGAATCTCTCCGCCGGCTTGCCGATCGCCCAGCGCAGGGCATCGACGAGCATCTCGTCCTTGCTGCCGAAGTAGTAGTGGACGATCCCCGTGGAGACACCCGCCTCTACGGCGACATCGCGCACGCGCATGCCGGCCGATCCATCTCGGACGAGCACACGCGCCGCTGCGGCCATCAGGTGCTCACGGCGGTCGAGGGCGTCATCCGCCGACAGATTCAGCGGAATCGCCACCGACACATCCATGAGCGCCATACCTTGGGACTGTACTGACTGGACGTCCAGTTGGGACCGGAATTCGGGAAAGGGGCACGCATGCGGATCGGCGTCGTCGGGGGCGCGGGGGCCATGGGCTCGGTCACCGTCACCGACCTGGCAGCCTCCCCCGGGGTGTCCGAGGTCGTCATCGTCGATCCCGATGCCGCGCGCGCCCAAGCGCTCGCTGACCGACTCGTCGGCCGCGGTGCCGCTCTCAGCACCCGGGGAGTCGATACCCCGCTGAGCGAGAGCCTCGCCGGATGCGATGCGGTCGTGAACGCGTCCGGGCACGCGCACAACATCTCGGTGATGGAGGCCTGCCTGACGGTGGGTGCCCACTACACCGATCTTGGCGGCCTCTTCCACGTGGCGGTTCGTCAATACGAGTGGAATGACCGTTTCGTTGACGCCGGACTCACCGCGACCTTGTCCATGGGCTCCGCGCCCGGACTCACCAATCTGCTCGCGGCCCGCGGGGTAAAGCTCGGCCGCATGGACACGGTCGAGTCCATCGAGATCGCCGACGCTGTCGTGCCGGGCCGCGCGTACCACCCATCGGAGCCCTACGGGCCTCCCTATGCCGCACTGACCCTGATCGAGGAATACACCGCCCCCGCACCGCAGTTCGTCGACGGGCAGATCGGCTTCCATCCCGCAGGATCGGGTGCACGCACCTACTCCTTCCCCGGCGGAGACGTCGAGTGCGTTTACACGATCCACTCCGAGCCGGCCACGCTGCCGCGCTCGTACGCCGATCGGGGAATCCAGCGGGTCGAATGGCGACTTGGCCTCGCCCCGGCCGATCACGTGAGACTGCTGTCCTTCGTCGCTGCGGGCCTGGCCAGCGAGGAACCCGTGACCATCGATGGCGTGACCATCAAGCCCGCCGACGTCCTGATCGCGGTGCTCGCCCGCCAGGCACGCAACGAGGTGGCGACCCCGGACCCGGGTGCCATCGAGTGGTTCCGCGTCATCACCACCGGAACCCGTGACGGCGGGCCCGTGACCGTCACCTGCGATGTCGAGGTGACCGACCCGCCGTCCGGCGAATTCTCCGGCGGAGCATGGGTGACGGGGGTCCCCCCGTCCATCGCCGCGCAGATCATGGGATCGGGCCGGGCACTGCGCACCGGCGTACACGGCCCCGAACTCACGATGCCGCTCGACCTGTTCTTCACCGAGCTCGCCGGACGCGGGATGATCCCGCTAGACCGGATCGACGACTGACCGCGGAGGCACCATGTCCGATCGCCCGCTGACCGTGCTCCTGGCCGCCGAGAGCGCCTACGGTCCCACCAACAACTGCATCGGCATCGGTGCGGAGCTCATCTCGATGGGCCACCGCGTCGTCTTTGCCGCCGAGGAATCCTGGGCCGGCAAGATCGAGCCGCTCGGGATCGAGGAGCGCCTCGTGTCGATGGCGCCGCCGCCCGAGGAGGAAGCAGCGGCCGGCCAGTTCTGGATCGACTTCATCCGCGACACGTCGCCGGAGTTCCGCAAGAGCACCTTCGACCAGATCTCGACGTTCATCGAGCCCGTGTGGCGCAGCCTCATGGACGGAGCGAAATACGCCAACCCGCAGTTCGCCGCCATCGTCGACGAAATCCAGCCCGACATCATCGTGCAGGACAATGTGTCGGCATTTCCCGCACTCAAGGCCGCCGGCCGACCGTTCGTGCGCCTGGTTTCGTGCCAGCCGCTGGAGATGAACGGGCCCATGCTCCCCCCGATGCTGTCGGGTCTCCCCGCCGACGATTCGAGTCAGTGGCAGGCGTGGCGCGATGAATACGCGCGGGTCACCGCTGGCGTGTGGGCCGAGTACGACGAGTTCTCGCGCGAGGCAGGTGCCGGGCCACTACCCGCGGGTGAGTTCAACTACGTTGGCGATGCCAACGTCTACATCTACCCGGCTGTCGTCGACTACGCCGATCGACGGCCGCTCGATGCGACATGGCATCGGGTCCAGTCGTCCGTCCGGCGCACCGAGCAGCCCATCGACGTACCCGCGCACATCCTCGAGGGCGACGGATCGCTGGTCTACCTGTCGCTCGGCTCCCTGGGTGGCGCCGATGTGGATCTCATGAAGCGGCTCACCAGCTTCCTGGCCGACAGCCCGCACCGATTCATCGTGAGCAAGGGCCCGCGGGCTGACGAGTGGGATCTGCCCGACAACATGTGGGGAGCGGGCATGGTGCCGCAGACGACACTGCTCGACAAGGTCGATCTCGTCATCACCCACGGCGGCAACAACACCACGTGCGAGTCCTTCCACTTCGGCAAGCCGATGGTGGTGCTGCCCCTCTTCTGGGATCAGTACGACAACGCCCAGCGCGTCGACGAGACCGGTTTCGGCAAGCGGCTGGATACCTACCGAGTGGAGAAGGCCGAGCTCAACTCGGCCATCGACACACTCCTGGCCGACACTGCGCTGCGCCAGCGCATGGCCGAGATCTCGCAGCAGATTCGCGCGGAGGACGGCGTCAAGCGCGAGGCTCAGATCATCGCCGACCTGGGGAAGTCCACGGCACGCTGATGAAAGCCGACCTGTTCGAGCAGGACCTGCTCGACATTCCGTCACGGCTCATGGCGTTGGCAGATCGACTCGACGCAGGAGAGCCCTGGCCAGCACTCGCATCATCCGATGCGCTCCTGTCCGGCATGGGCTCCTCGCAGTACGCCGCGCGCAGCGTGGCCGGATGGCTGCGCGCTGACGGGGCGTGCGTCGTCGACGAGATCGCGTCCACCGACCCGGGCTGGCCCGGCGGTCCAGGGACCACGGCTATCTTGATCTCCGCATCCGGCAACTCCGCCGAAACCCTCGATCGCGCTGCACGCCTGGCCACCGGCACCCAGCGCATCGCCCTTGTCAACACCGCTGACTCGGCACTGACCCGCGCGAGCGACGTCGTCGTCGAGATGCTGGCCGGGGCTGAGCCGGGAGACGTTGCCTGTCGCACCTATCGCCACACCATCGCACTGCTGCTCGCGCTCGCCATACCGCGCGACCGCATCGCCACGGCCTGTCGCACTGCCGCTCAGCTCACGGGCGCCCTGCTCGCCGACCGATCCTGGCTCGATCCCATCGACGAGGTGCTCGCACCCGTGGGGACGACGTACTGGATAGCGCCCGAAAGTCGCATCGGCTCGGCCCTGCAATCAGCGCTGATGGTGCGTGAAGTCCCGCGCCGTCCTGCCGTCGGCTGCGAGACCGGTGACTGGAGTCATGTCGACGTCTACCTCACCCTGACCACGGACTACCGCTGCGTGGTCTTCACCGGATCGCGATGGGATGCGCAGGCCGCTGACTGGCTCACTCGGCGCGGATCGCAGGTCGTCAGCATTGGGGATGCGCTGGGCGTGCCCGGCGAGGTGCATCTAGCGCTGCCCGACCATCCCCTCGTGCGCATGCTGACCGAGACCCTGGTGGCCGAACTCCTGGCTCTGCGGTGGTGGCGCGCGCATCCGATCGAGGTCGCGTGACCCTGCTCGACGAGGTGCGCGCGGACCTGCGGAAGCTCGACATCGACGA
Source organism: uncultured Actinomycetes bacterium (assembly GCA_903848435.1). GTDB lineage: Bacteria > Actinomycetota > Actinomycetes > S36-B12 > S36-B12 > Mxb001. Next base: position 18,082 of record CAINGG010000141.1, read on the forward strand.
TCTCGTGCCCGGTCTGCGCGCCGGGCAGTTGGCCGACGTCGACGAGGTCGTCGAGGTTGCCGCCCTGGCACCCGACGCGGCGGTCGCCGCGATCCGACTCGCGGACTCGCGGCAGATCTTCGTGCCGGTGGTGCGCGATGGCCGCTGGCGGCGGGCCGAGCCTGATGACGGGATCAGCATGTCGGCCCTGACTGCACCGACCCCACTGTCGGTGGACAGGACGCATCCGACTCCATCCGTTGATCCACGTCACGAGCGTGCGCCCGCCGTCGACATGACCAATGACGTGCGTATCGTCGATGACGCCGTGGTCGTGAAGTGGCAACTGCTGCGAGAAGCGGGCTCGCTCATCGGGCCACGCATCGCCGCGCACCTCTACGCCGCTGGCTTCACCGAGATGCCCCAACCCTTCGCCACCGTCACGTGGCACGACGATCTCCTGGCAACCTTCACCGGCTTCCTACCCTCTGCCGAAGACGGCTGGGACTGGATGCTCGACGACGTACGCCGGATGCTCGACGGCGAGGCCCCTGCGCCCTCGTGGGTGCCCGGCATCGGCCACCTGACGGCGCGCATGCATGCGGCGTCCGCCACGCCGACCCGCATCATCGCCCAGCCGGTGGCACGCGCCTCGCTCGCCGATCTCTCGCGGCACTACCTCGCCCTTCTCGACGCGCCCCTGGATCCGCAGATGGCGGAGGCCGTACTGCGCTGGCGCCCGCGCTTCATCGAGGCTTGCACGGTGCTTGCCGATGCCCGAGACGCCGAGGTGATGCCCATCCACCGCGACCTGCATCCGGGTCAGTTCCTGCGGTGGCGCGACGGCATCGCCGTCTGCGACTTCGACGGCAACCCCAATCTGCCCGCCGAACTCCAGGACCTGCGGGGGCCCACGGCCCGCGACGTGGCCGGGGTCCTCCGGGGGTTCGATCACGTGGCCATCGCCGCGGCCCGGCGTAGCCGCGATGACCATGCCCTCACGCGCGCCAGGGAGTGGGCACGCGGGGCGCGCGAACAGGCATTGTCCGCCTACCTGAACACCCCCGATGTGCCCTCGTTGGACGACGCCCTCCTCGCGGCCCTGGAGTCACTGTCGCCGCTGCACGAGGCGGTGTATGCGTCGAGGTACCTCCCGCGCTGGCGCTATGTGCCGCTCGCGGTTCTCGACGGAGGGTGGTAGTTCAGGCGCTCATCTCGCGCGCAATGGCGGCGACGAAGCCGTCGACGTCGTCGGCCGTCGTATCCCAGGAGCACATCCACCGCACCTCGCCCGTGTGCTCGTCCCACTCGTAGAAGCGGTAGTTCTCCTGCAGTCGAGCCGTGACATCGCGCGGGATGAAGGCGAAGACGGCGTTGGCGTCGACCTGCCGTGCGATGCGCACGCCGGGGATCCCCCGCGCTCCTTCCAGCAGGCGCTGCGCCATGGAGTTGGCATGCGCCGCATTGCGGCGCCATAGGTCATCAGTCAGCAGCGCGCACAGCTGGGCGCTCACGAAGCGCATCTTGCTGGCCAACTGCATCGACGACTTGCGCAGGAACGGCACGGCGTCGGCCAGGTCAGGATTGACTACGACGATCGCCTCCGCCCCCATCGCGCCGTTCTTGGTGCCACCGAAGGAGACGACGTCGACACCGACGTCGGTGGTGATGGCTCGCAGTTCCACCCCGAGGCCGGCCGCGGCGTTGGCGAGCCGAGCGCCGTCGAGGTGCACCTTCATGCCGAGCGAGTGCACATGATCGACCAGGGTCCCGAGCTGGTCCACGGAGTACGCCGTGCCGAGCTCGGACGACTGGGTCACCGTGACGACGGCTTGCTGCGGGCGATGAACATCACCGAAGCGCACGGCGTGCACGTCGACATCGGCAGGCGTGAGGAGACCGTCGGCG
>CAINGG010000142.1 GCA_903848435.1 uncultured Actinomycetes bacterium
CCCGATAGCGATCAGGCCGGCACCCCGCTCCTCCGCGACGTTGCGCAAGGCATGACCGACCGAGCCGTGCGGGTACACGACGGTGTCGACGTCGGTGATCGACCACTCGCCGGCCAGTTGCTCGCGTGCCTCCCCGAGCGTGGCCTGGGCGCGTTCAGCGAGGAACGCCTTCCACTCGGCATCGACATGTCCCAGGCTCGGGTAGTCGATTGTCGGCGGATGGACGTAGACGAGGACGAGACGTCCACCCAGAAGCCTGTGCAGGACTGCGCCCAGCGCGACGGCGTCGTCACCGGATTCATCCGGGCTGACACCGACGACGATTTCCATGGCCCGCTTCCTGTGATAACTGCCCGGACGAGTTCAGACCGGCACTACCGTAGCCGCGGGTGCTCGTCGGGGCGGCAAGTTGGGAGGTCACATGGCATCCACCCTCTTCCGCCTCAAGCCGATCCAGGATGTCGTCGGCCACGGCGAGCTCAAGCGCACGATGGGTCGCTCCGCCCTGCTTTTCTTCAGCGTCGGATCCATCATCGGCAGCGGGATCTTCGTCATCCTCGGCGTCGCCATTCCCAAGGCGGGCCCCGCCGTGCTGCTGTCGTTCGTGCTGGCCGCGGTGGCCGCTCTCTTCTCGGCGCTGTCCTACGCCGAGCTCGCCAGTGCTGTGCCAGCGTCGGGGTCGTCGTACTCCTACGCCTACATCACGCTCGGCGAGATTGTCGCGTGGGCCGTCGGCTGGATGCTCATGCTCGAGTACGGCGTCTCCGTCGCGGCGGTCTCCGTCGGCTGGGGCGAGTACCTCAATGAGTTCCTGGGCACCTTCGGCGTCAGCATTCCCGATGCGATAGCGAGTCCTCCGGGCGAAGGCGGGGTCTTCAACGTGCCGGCCGTGATCGTCGTGGCTGCCTGCACCTTCCTGCTCATCCGCGGCGCGTCCGAATCGGCCCGCTGGAACACCATCATGGTGATGCTCAAGATCGCGATCCTCATCTTCTTCTGCGTCGTGGCATTCACCGCCTTCGACGGCAACAACCTCGAGCCCTTCCTGCCGCTCGGCCTGCTAGGCGTGACGGCGGCCGCCGGCCAAGTCTTCTTCTCCTACATCGGCTTCGATGCCGCATCGACTGCGGGCGAGGAGGCGAAGAATCCGAAGAAGGACCTGCCGATCGCCATCATCGGGAGCCTCGTCGTCGTCACAGTGCTGTACCTGCTCGTCACACTCGCGGCCCTTGGTGCACAGAACTGGCAGACGGACACCAACAGCGGGTCCGAGGCGATCCTGTCGACCATCGCCGACACCGCGCTCGGTGCCTCATGGCCGGGAGCCCTCATCGCGCTCGGCGCGATCATCTCCATCTTCAGCGTCGTACTGGTCACGCTCTACGGTCAGACACGCATTCTCTTTGCCATGGGTCGCGATGGACTTCTGCCCAAGGCGTTCACGCGCGTCAGTCCGCGCACCCAGACACCGGTCACCAACACGATCATCGTCGGGGTCCTCGTGGCTATCCCCGCGTCACTTGTCTCGCTCGGGCAACTCGCCGAGGCAACGAGCATCGGCACCCTGGGGGCCTTCGCCGTCGTGAACATCGGCGTGATCATCCTCAGGCGGCGCCGTCCCGACCTGCAGCGCGGCTTCACCACGCCGCTCTTCCCGCTGATGCCCATCCTGGGCCTCATCCTCATCGCCGTCATCGTCCTCAGC
>CAINGG010000143.1 GCA_903848435.1 uncultured Actinomycetes bacterium
CGACCGCTACGGTCGCAGGAAGCTCCTGCTCCTGGGGCTCGCCCTTTCGATCCCCACCGCTGCACTCGCCGCGTGGGCACCCGATCCCAACATCCTGATCCTGGCGCGCTTCCTGGGCGGGGTATGCGCGGGCATGGTGTATCCCACGACGCTGTCGATCATCACGGCCCTCTACGACGGCAAGCAGCGCGTGCTCGCGATCGCACTGTGGTCCGGCATCGGCGCGGGCGCTTCCGCCGTCGGACCGGCAGTCGTCGGATGGCTGCTGACCTTCGCCTGGTGGGGGGCCGGCTTTGCGATCACGATCCCGCTCGCCGCCATCGGCTTCGTCCTGTGCCTCTTCCTCCCCCGCAAGACCGGCGACATCAGCCCCAACGTCGATCACGTGGGCGGGCTGCTCTCGGTCGTGATGATCGCCACCCTCATAGCAGCCATCACCTTCGCGCCCACTCCGGGCCAGCTCACCGTGTCGATCGTCCTGTTCGTCATCTCGCTGATCGGCTTCGCCGCCTTCTACGTGTACGAAAGACAAGCTGCCTACCCGATCTTCAGCCTGGTGATCGCCAAGCGGCGGACCTTCTGGGTGGCCGCCATCGCCGGCCTCATCGTGTTCGGCTCGCTGATGGGCGCGATGTTCATCGGCCAGCAGTTCCTGCAGAACGTCCTGGCGTATAGCCCCTTCGAGGCCGGTGTTGGGATCCTGCCCGCCGCGGCGGCGATGATCCTGCTGTCGCCACTGGCTGCGATCTTGATGCGCCGCCTCGGATCGCGGCTGACCCTGGCCATCGGCTTCGTTCTCGTGGGCCTGGGCTTCGCCGGCATGTTCCTGTGGACGCAGACCAGCCCCTACTGGGTCGTCGGACTGACGTATGCGGTCCTGGGCAGTGGCATCGCCGTCGCGGCGGCTCCGGCATCGCGCTCGATCATGTCGTCGGTGCCCGCTCAGGCCCTGGGCATGGGTTCGGCCACGAACGACCTGCAGCGCGACCTGGGCGGCGCGATCATGCAGTCGGTCATGGGGTCCCTCCTCGTCGTGCGCTACTCAGAGGAGATCACCGCGGCCTTCGACTCGGCCCCGTCGAGCGAGCAGGCGGAACTGTCGAGCCAGGCCATCACGCTGATGACGCAATCCTTCTCCGGCGCCGAGCAGGCGGCGCAATCCCTTGCATCTACCGAGTCGGCCTCGCTCATATCAGCGGCTCGCGAGGCCTTCATCTCCGGCTCCAACTTCGCCTACGCCGCAGCACTGCTCGCGGTGGTCGCCGGCCTTGTCGTCGTCCTCGTCCTCTACCCGCGCAAGGCGAAGGAGGCGCAGGTCCTGGCCGACTACGCCCAGACGGATCAGTCGCAGGGCGCCCCGTCCCGATAGGGTCAGGGCCGTGGCTCGCCGTCTCGTCCTCCACATCGGACCGCGCAAGACGGGTACGACGTTCCTGCAGCGAGTCCTGCAGCAGATCGCGCCGCAACTGCAGGCACAGGGGGTCCTCTACCCCACGCGCTACCGTGACGAGGACGACTACAACCACGTCGGGGCGGTCACCGACCTGACCCACAACGAGGAGACCCGCGAGTCCAATCGCTGGACCGGCCGGGATGGCTCCGACTGGCAGGGCCTCGAAGACCAGGTGAGGGCCTTCGACGGCGACGTCATCCTCTCGGCCGAGATGATCGGCGGCCTTCGCCCGCCGGCCGCACAGCGCATGCTCGACCTTCTCGACGCCGACCGAATCGACGTTGTCATCACCATGCGCGACCTCGGTCGCATCATTCCGTCGTCGTGGCAGCAGCACGTGCGCAATACCCACACCGAGCCCTACCGCTCCTACATCCGGCGGCGCGGAGAGCAGCGCGGCACGCTGCCGCCGACACAGATGCAGGAGACCTGGGACACCGAGCGCAATCAGACCTTCTGGCGGTCCTACGCCTACGGCGCTCTGGTGCGGCGTTGGCAGTCGCTCGTGGGGGCCGACCGCGTGCGCGTCGTCACGCTGCCGCCTGCCGGCGCGCCGTCGAATCTGCTGTGGGAACGCTTCCGCGATGCCCTCGCTCTGGATGCCCTGCCCGCCCAGGCCCCCCGATTGCAGGCCTTTATCGCCAATATCGGCTCGACCGAGGCCGAGGCCATGCTGTTGCATGCGATGAACGTCGAGGCCAAGCGCCAGGGCTGGAACCGCAAGACGACTAACGAGTTGCAGCAGCAACTTCTCTCGAGCGGCTTCCTCGAGCGCCCCGATCGGGGCCGGCCCCTGCTGCTCCCGCAGAAGTTCCTGCCCCAGGTGCAGGAGTGGGCCCGCATCGACATCGCCGACCTGAGCACGACTGCTGTCACGGTCGATGGCGACCTGGAGGACCTCGTCGTGCCCGACACGGCCGCCGCGCGCGGGCGGGTGGATCCCGATCAGGTGGCCGCCGCTGGCGCCTTCGCCACGATCCACGCCATGACCGAGCGGGCCCAGGCGATCTCGCGCCGCAACCGCCGCGAGGCGGCGGTCAGCCTTCCCGGACGCCTTCTTCGTCGAACGAAGGAGCGCCTTCGTCGGGGCCAGGCTTCTCACTGACGTCGCGGGCGCCGCGGATCCCAATCACGATGCCGATCACGCCGACCGCGCCCCAGAAGAGGTTGAGGCCCAGCTGCGGCCACGCCATCTTGTAGATCGAATAGGCCACCAGCCCGGCAGCGCCGACGACGTTAAGGACGTGGTAGGTCGCGCTACGCGCATCAAGGCGGCGGGTCGCCACCAGCGCATATGCGCCGACCAGCAGCACCGCCGCGGCCCAGCCGATGATTTCCCAGAGGACAGCCACAGCGTCACTCTAGGGGGCGATGGACCCCGCGGCCTCGCGACACAGGTCCCACAACGCCTCGACATCGCGCAGCTCGGTGGGCTCGGCCCCGATCGATACGCGGACGAGCCAGCGACCCTCGACCTGTGCGGGCGTGACATAGGCGCGGCCGGTGGCATTGACCCGCTCGGCCCACTCCTGCTGGTGCGTGTCGAGCGTGTCAGGGTCGGTCATGCCGTCCGGCAGGTGCCGCAGGCAGACGGTCTGCAGCGCCACCGGCGCACATACCTCCCAGCCCGGCTCGGCGGCCGCGGCACGGGCGAGCCACTGGGCATTGGCGAGGTCGCGGCGCAGTCGCGCGCGAATCGCCTCGGCGCCCGCCAGGCGCAGGTGGAACCACAGCTTCATGGCCCGGAACCGGCGTCCGAGCGGGATGCCCCAGTCCTTGTACTGGGTGACTTCCCCATCGGCCGTCGAGCGCAGGTACGACGGGTTCGTCGAGAAGACGCGGATGAGGAGCTCGACGTCGCGCACATAGAGCAGGGAGCAATCGAGGATCGTGCCCATCCACTTGTGCGGGTTCCACCCGTAGGAGTCGGCCTCCTCGACACCAGCGAAGAGCGCGCGGTGCTCGGGCAGCAGCATCGCCGACCCCGCCATGGCAGCATCCACGTGCACCCAAGCACCGTGCTGGCGCGCGACGGCGACGATGGCGGGAACATCGTCGAACGCAGTCGTCCCTGTCGTGCCGAGCGAGGCGACGACGGCGGCGGGGCGGCGTCCTGCGGCAACGTCCTCCGCCATCATGCGGCTCAGGACATCGGTATCCATCGCGTAGGTGACCGGATCGACGGGCACCACCCGCAGGTTGTCGCGGCCGAAGCCCGCGAGCAGCACCCCCTTGGTCACCGACGAATGGGCCTGCGACGACGCGTAGACCGTCACGGGCGACGGCTCAGCCTGCAGCCCGCCGCGAGCCTCCGACAGGCCGGTCGCGCGCTCCCGGGCGGCCAGCAGCGCCACCAGGCAGGCCGTCGACGCGGTGTCGTGAATGGCCCCGTGCCAATCGTCAGATAGGCCGCACAACTCGCGGAGCCAATCCGTGACCACCTGCTCCATCTCGGTGAGCGCGGGCGCGGACTGCCAGGTGATGCCAAGCGCGCCCAGGCCGCTCGACGCCATGTCGCCGAGCACCGACTCCAGCGAGGCATTGCTCGGGAACCACGCGTAGTAGCCGGGACTTTGAGTCTGAGTGACGCCGGGAACGACGACATCACGCAGGTCGCGCATCACGTCGTCGAGCGACTCGGGCGCCTCCGGCGGCGCTCCGTCGAGCGCATCGCGCACCCAGCCGGGCGCCACTTCGCTGCGCACGGGCCGCCCGACCACGCCGGCGCGGTAATCCGCGATCCAGTCGACGAGCTCATGCCCCGCAGCGCGGAACTCCTCCGGTGTCACGCGCCCACCCTAGGCCTGGTGCGACAAGCACGCCGCCGGCGTACGGCTGATCAGCCGTAGAAGATGCGCTCGACCACACCTCGTGCGCGCCTGGTCGTCCGGCGGTAGTCCTCGACCAGGTCGCCAGCAGCCGTGAAGCCGAGCACGTAGGACACGGCGGCGAGATCGCGCGCAGCCGTCGGCACGCTGTCAGAGGCCACGCCCCGGGCGAGCATCACGGCATTGCGCACTCGCGTGGCCAGCAGCCACGCGGCCTCGACGGTTTGCTCATCGGCCGCGTCTAGCAGCCCGGCGTCGACGGCGCCCCGCAGCGCATCGAGGGTGGACGTCGTGCGCAGGGCATCCACCGAGTGCGCATGCTGCAGCTGCAGCAACTGGGCGACCCACTCGACGTCTGCGAGTCCGCCTCTGCCCTGCTTGGTGTGCAACGTCGGGTCGGCGCCACGCGGAAGGCGCTCGGATTCCATCCGCGCCTTCAGCCGCCGCATCTCACGCAGCGCGTCGTCCGTGATACCACCCTCGGGCCAGCGCAACGGGTCGATGACGTGCATGAACTCCGCGCCAAGCTCCGCATCGCCCGCCACCGGGCGTGCGCGCAGCAGCGCCTGCGCCTCCCATGGCGAGGACCACCGGTCGTAGTACGCGGCGTACGACGCGAGGGAGCGCACGAGCGGACCCTGGCGGCCTTCGGGCCGGAGGTCGGCGTCGATCTCCAGCGGCGGGTCCGGGGACGGGGCGGTGAGCAGCCGGCGAAGCTCGTTGGCGATCGCCATGGCCGCGTCGGACGCCGCCTTCTCATCGGCGTCCGGGAGCGGATCATGCACGAAGACGACATCGACATCGCTGGAGTAGCCCAGCTCGGCGCCGCCGAACCGCCCCATGGCAATCACCGCGAATCGCGTGGGCAGGGCGCCATCCGGCTGGGCACGGGCCACCTCGCGCATGGCGGCGGCGAGGCCCCCGGCGACGGTCGCATCCGCGACATCGCTCAGCGCCACCATGGTCGCCTCGGTGTCGACGAGCCCGAGCAGGTCGGCCGCGGCCACCCGGAAGAGCTCGCGTCGGCGCAGGGCACGCACGGCCGCGACCGCCGACTCGGCATCGTCGTGACGCGCGATGGCCCCCAGTGCCTCCGCTTGGAGCTGCTCGCGGGTGCGCGGCTGCAATTCGGCGTCATCGGCGAGCAGGGCCACCGCATCGGGCGAGCGCAGGAGCAGGTCTGTCGCATAGCGACTCGACGACAGAATGCGCGCCATGCGCTCGGCGGCTGCCGACTCGTCACGCAGAAGGCGCAGGTACCACGGGGTGGACCCGAGGTCGTCGCTCATGCGCCGAAAGCCCAGCAGCGCGGAATCGGGGTCGGGACCGTCGGCGAACCAGCCCAAGAGCACCGGCAGCAGGGTGCGCTGGATCGCCGCGCGCCGGCTCACGCCGGAGGTCAGGGCCTCGAGGTGGCGCAGCGCGCCCTGGGGATCGGTGTAGCCGAGGGCCTCGAGGCGCTGGCGCGCCGCCTCCGGCGTGAGCCGTGCATCGCCGGCATCGAGGCGGGCGACCGCCTGGAGCAGCGGTCGATAGAAGAGCTTCTCGTGGATTCGGCGTACCTCGCGTGCGTGGCGGCGCCACTCGTCGGTGAGTTCGGCGACCGGATCGGCACGAAAGCCAAGGGAGCGCCCGATGCGCCGAAGGTCCGCTTCGTCATCAGGGACAACATGGGTGCGGCGCAACCGATGCAACTGGATGCGATGCTCGAGTGAGCGCAGGAAGCGGTAGGCCGCCGCGAGGGTCGCGCCGTCCTCGCGTCCGACATAGCCCCACGTCGAGAGCGCCTCAAGTGCACTGAGAGTGGTGGGACTGCGCAGGAGGACGTCACTGCGGCCGTGGACGAGCTGCAGCAACTGCACGGAGAACTCGACATCGCGAAGGCCGCCGCGGCCGAGCTTGAGCTCGCGGTCCGCCTCCCTGGCCGGGATGTGCTCTTCGACGCGCTGACGCATGCGCTGCACATCGCTGACGAAGTCGTCGCGGTCAGCGGCAGACCATACGAAGGGAGCCACCGCATCGGCATAGGCAGCGCCGAGGTCTGGGTCGCCGGCGGCGGGGCGCGCCTTGAGCAGCGCCTGGAACTCCCACGTCTTGGCCCACCGCTCGTAGTAGCCGACGTGCGAGGCGAGCGTGCGCACGAGCGCGCCCTGCTTGCCCTCGGGCCGCAGGGCCGCGTCCACCTGCCACAGCGAGCCCTCCCCCGTCGACTCGCCGCACACGCGCATCATTGACGTCGCCAGGCGCGTTGCGGTGGCGAGCGCACCGGCCTCATCGCCACCCGGCGGCGCCTCGGCGACGAACACGACGTCGACATCGCTCACGTAGTTGAGTTCACGACCGCCGCACTTGCCCATGGCGATAACGGCCAGTCGACACGGCGGCGCATCGAGCGGGAGCTGTGATCGTGCAATGGCTAAGGCGGCCTCCAACGCCGCGTCGGCCAGGTCGGCGAGTTCGGCCGCCGTCTGATCCACGCGTACGCCGTGCACGAGATCGCGAACCGCCGTACCCAGGAGGGCATCGCGGTAGGCCACGCGAAGTTGATCCGCACTGTCGGAGCCGCGGGCGACCGGGTGAGCGTCCGCGGGGTCGGCCCCCACGGCCTCCAGCAGCACCCGACGCTGCTCATCACGCGCGGGTGACTCGGGCGGCGCCTGCGCGAGCGATCCGATGCGATCGGGATGCCGCACGAGGTGCTGGCCCAGCGCCTCGGACATCCCGAGCACGGCGGTGAGCGCCCGGGCCTCCTCGGCGTCGCCCAGCGCGGCGGCGAGGCGATCGCGCTGGCCGTGCCGCCCGTCGACGGCAGCGAGCTGCACGAGCAGGTCGAGCGCCTGGTCGGGGTCAGCAGCCAGGGAGAGGCCCTCGAGCACCCCCCCGGCATCGACGACCGGGAGCAGCGCCCACGACTCGGCGGCCTCGGCCGGACGGGCGAATCCGCGTCGCGCGAACTGCCCGACGAGGGAGACGGCGCGTTGCTCGCTCACAGACGGTGACGGTAGCGCGGCCTAGAGCGTCGGCAGGTAGCGGTCGATCTCCCACTGGCTGACCTGACGCCGGTAGTCCTCCCACTCGGACTGCTTGTTGCGCAGGAAGAAGTCGAAGACGTGCTCGCCCAGCGTCTCGGCGACGAGCTCGGAGCGCTCCATCTCCTGGATGGCCTGGTTGAGGCTCGCGGGAAGCGGGCCCATGCCGAGCGCCCGTCGCTCGCCCGCCGTCAGCGCCCACACGTCGTCCTCCGCCCCGGGCGGGAGCTCGTAGCCGCGCTCGATCCCTGCCAGGCCCGCGGCGAGGATCACCGCGAACGCAAGGTAGGGATTGCACGCGCTGTCGAGGGAGCGGAACTCCACGCGCGTGGAATTGCCCTTCGCCGGCTTGTACATCGGCACGCGCACGAGCGCCGAGCGGTTGTTGTGGCCCCAGCAGATCATCGCGGGAGCCTCAGCCCCGCCCGCCAGGCGCTTATAGGAGTTGACCCACTGGTTGGTGACGGCGGTGATCTCCGGCGCATGCGTCAGGACGCCCGCGATGAAGGAGCGGGCGATCTTCGACAACTGGAAGGGCGCACCGGCCTCGAAGAAGGCATTGCGGTCACCCTCGAAGAGCGACACATGCGTGTGCATCCCCGAGCCTGGCGCGTCGCGGAACGGCTTCGGCATGAAGGTGGCGTAGACCCCCTGCTCGATCGCCACCTCCTTGACGACGGTGCGGAAGGTCATGAGGTTGTCGGCGGTGGTGAGCGCATCGGCGTAGCGCAGATCGATCTCCTGCTGACCCGGGCCGCCCTCGTGGTGGCTGAACTCCACCGAGATGCCCATGGCCTCCAGCATCGTGATGGCCTGACGCCGGAAGTCGTAGCCGACCGACTGCGGGGAGTTGTCGAAGTAGCCGTAGCGATCAATGGGCTCGGGCGGGCCCTCGTCCGGCTGATTGCGCAGGAGATAGAACTCGACCTCGGGATGGGTGTAGAAGGTGAACCCCATGTCGGCGGCCCGAGAGAGCGTGCGCTTGAGGACGTAGCGCGGATCTGCGTAGGACGGTGACCCATCCGGCATGAGGATGTCGCAGAACATCCGGGCGACGCCGGGCGACTCCGAGCGCCACGGCAGGATCGCGAACGTCGCCGGGTCGGGCTTGGCCAGCATGTCGGACTCGTAGACGCGGGCGAATCCCTCGATCGCCGATCCGTCGAAGCCCAGGCCTTCGGCGAACGCGCCCTCGAGTTCGGCCGGGGCCACCGCCACCGACTTCAGGGTCCCGAGGACGTCGGTGAACCACAGCCGCACGAAGCGGATGTCACGTTCCTCGATGGTCCTCAGCACGAATTCGGTCTGCTTGTCCATGGGGCTAGTGTGCTCCGGCCGTGTTTCGTGCGCGTTACGCCGAGTCCGGGCGCCATGAGGGATCTCGTACGCTCGGGGCGTGCCCATCCTGCGCGTGGCGCTGGCCCAGTCGAACCCCACCGTGGGAGACCTGGCGGGCAATCGCGCGCGGGCGCGGGAGGCGGTCGCGCGGGCCGCCGCACTGGGCGCCGACATCGTGGCCCTGCCCGAGATGTTCCTGACCGGCTATCCCATCGAGGACCTCGCCTTGCGGCCGACCTTCCAGGCTGCCTCGCGGACCGCTGCCGAAGGGCTCGCCAGCGACCTTGCGGCCGATGGCCTCGGCGAGATCGTTGTGATCGTCGGCTACCTCGACCGCCTGGCGGGTGCGGCCAATCGGCTCGGCCGACCGCGTGGCGCCCCGGTCAACGCTGCGGGCGTCCTGCATCGCGGGGAGCTCATCGCTCGATACTCCAAGCACCACCTGCCCAACTACGGAGTCTTCGACGAGTTCCGCTACTTCGTGCCCGGCGAAGAGCCCTGCGTGCTGCGCGTGCGCGGCGTCGACGTTGCGCTGGCGATCTGCGAGGACCTATGGCAGGACGGCGGCCCGGTCGCGAAGGCGCGCGGGTGCGGTCTGCTGGTCGTCATCAACGGCTCGCCGTATGAACGCAATAAGGACGACGTGCGCCTGGACCTTTGCCGCCACCGCGCGCGAGAAGGCGACTTCGCCCTCGCCTACGTCAACATGGTCGGCGGCCAGGACGAACTCGTCTTCGACGGCGACTCCCTGATCGTCGGGGCCGACGGCTCGCTCATCGCCCGTGGTGCCCAATTCGTCGACGAGATCGTCGTCGCCGACCTCGACCTGCCGGCCGGCTCGCGCCCCGATGCCCTCGTGATTGACGCCTACTCCCCCGCCGATCGGCCGGCGATCACCGCCTCCATCGCGCCCCCGGCCACCGACGTTGCCGAGGTCTACGGCGCGCTGGTCACCGGCCTGCGCGACTACGTCGACAAGAACGGCTTTGCCAGCGTGATCCTGGGCCTGTCGGGCGGCATCGACTCCGCGCTGGTGGCCGCCATCGCCTGCGACGCGCTCGGCGCCGATCGCGTGCACGCGGTCTCACTGCCCAGCGCGTACTCCTCGCAGCACTCGCGCGACGACGCGGCCGACCTGGCCGAGCGCACGGGGCTGCACTTCCGCACGGTGCCGATCGCGCCCATGGTCGACGCCTTCCAGTCGCAGCTGCACCTCTCGGGCCTGGCCGAGGAGAACCTGCAGGCGCGGGTGCGCGGCACGACCCTGATGGCACTGTCCAATGCCGAGGGGCACCTGGTGCTCGCCACCGGCAACAAGAGCGAGATCTCCGTCGGCTACTCCACGATCTACGGCGATGCCGTCGGTGGCTTCGCGCCCATCAAGGACGTGCCCAAGACCCTCGTCTGGGAACTCGCGCGCTGGCGCAACGCCCAGGCCGTCGAGCGCGGTGAGGTTCCACCCATCCCCGACAGCAGCATCACCAAGCCGCCCAGCGCCGAGCTGCGCCCCGGCCAGGTCGACCAGGACTCGCTGCCGCCCTACGACGTCCTCGACGACATCCTCGACGACTACGTCGAGCGTGACCGCGGTGCCGAGCAGCTCGTCACCGCCGGGTTCGATGCCGAGCTCGTTGAGCACGTCCTGCGCCTGACCGACACGGCCGAGTACAAGCGCCGCCAGTACCCGCCCGGGACCAAGATCTCGCTGCGCGCCTTCGGGCGCGACCGGCGCCTGCCGGTGACCAATCGCTGGCGCGAATCCACCTAGTCCCTCGAACTAGGCGGGTGGCCGCGCCGGACCTTCCTCAGCC
>CAINGG010000144.1 GCA_903848435.1 uncultured Actinomycetes bacterium
CCCAGGCGCACGGCGTCGGCAGGCTGGGCGAGCCGGTCGCGGATGCGATCGTCCGGCGTCCAGTACGACGCCTGGATGATGAGCGCGGCCTGGCCGGCGTAGGGACCCCAGACATGCTTGGCCGTGCCGGGCGTCATCGTCATCGTGTCGGGGTGCCCCTGCATGCAGCGGGCAACCGCGTCGGGCAGGTCCTTCAACCCGCCATCGCGCACGTTGCCGTAGCTCACGAAGTGATCGACGGCGATCCCGAAGAGGTTGCCCGAGGGATTCGCGAAGAGGCGTGACAGACGAATTGCAGTGCCCAGGCCCACGAATACACTCCTTGCGTCTCGAAGAGATGGCAGTCTAGCCCCGATCGACGCGCTCACATGGAATCGCTCAACCTCACAACGGCCAGTCGCACCCACCGTGGAAGTGCGGCATCGGTCGACCTCAGTCACACATAAGGGGTGGACCCGGGGCGGTCGCTAGATGTGGGCGTCCGCGTCCAGGTAGCCATCGCCGCCAGGCGCGTCGTCAAACACTCCGTTGCACGGGGCGGCGTCCCTGGTCGCCTGGGACACGATGAGGGACTTGGCAGTGAAACCCTTTGCCGCGTAGAGGGCCGCCACCTTGGGTGCCATATGCAGGAAGGGAGACTCGATCGCTCCGTTGGCTCCCAGAAGGGTGAAATCGAAGCTCACCGTGGGTGTGGCATGCGAAATGGCTTCAGCTGTGTGCTCGCCCGGCCAGGTAGCCACCTGCTGACCCGCCTTGACCTTGGCTCCCTGTGGGACAACGGGCGTCACGTGGAAGAGAACGAATGACCAGCCGTATTTGGTATTGAAGATCTTCATCTGCTGTCCGATCCCTGACTCTTCCGGGAAGAAGGACACGACGCCTGCAAAAGGTGCATACCCCTTGATCGCCCCATCTTGGTCCCAACCGACATCGGTCACGATGTAGTGCTTCATTGACCTGTCGCTTTCCATCTTCCCCGCTGCATTACGGCCGCTGTAGTCGTGGCCCGCGCATGAGCGGAACATGCTCATCGCGGTGACATGGGCGAGGTCGACGGGATTCGCTGTGAGCCATGCTCCCTTGAGGACGGTCTTCGACGATGAGGTGACTCCACCGGAGTTGACGCACGCAAGCGCCTTGGCTTGAGCCGCGGGACTCAGCCGAGTGGGATCTTGCATGGCCTGTGAGAGTTCGGCCGGCGTCAGTGCTTTCTGAACACACGCCAGGACCGCAGGTGGCATCCCCTGGAAAACGCCGCCACCGCCACCGCCACCACCGCCCCCGCCACCGCCATCAGCTGCAGCGAGTGGAGCCGTGACCAGCATCATGGCGGCCAACAAAGTGCCAACCAAGAAACGTCGGAAAGATCCGACCCGGAAAACACCCACGAGAAC
This sequence comes from uncultured Actinomycetes bacterium, assembly GCA_903848435.1. GTDB lineage: Bacteria > Actinomycetota > Actinomycetes > S36-B12 > S36-B12 > Mxb001. The sequence goes on from CAINGG010000144.1 coordinate 1,395, forward strand.
TCCTCGTCAGTACCCCCGCGCGGAACCTTACGCCCTCACCCGCCGGGTGTCTTGGCATCGCCCCGTATCAGGGAAGGCGCGTGATCGACACGACCTCTGCACGCGTGGCGATCGGGTTCAGGTGGTGCAGGACTAGCAGGCCTGAGGACTACTCGAAGGCCGCCTGCCAGTCGGCGTAGGGGACCTGGCCGTTGGGGCTGTTGGCGATCGCCTCGGCGACGTCATCCGGGATCGGCGCCCAGTAGGCCGGCAGTTTGGCGGCGAGGTCGGGGCTGAGCATGTACATCAGGGCGAAGTTGGTGATCCATATCGACGGAGCCATGGGCATGCCCACGCGCGCATCGCCCGCACCACTCTCGTGGGTGACCAGTTGCGCGGTGCCACCCTCCTTCTGCGCGAGGACGCTGTACGCCGCCTCCCGCGTGAACGGCGATGCGTAGAGCGCCACGAGCGCGCTGTCGAGGCCGTTGTCCGAGCACCACTGGGTGAGGTAGCCGTCAGGCTTAAGCACCTCGTTCACCTGGCGAGTGGGGGCCGCGGCGTTCGCTGCGCTCATCAGGTTGCCCTGCGGATCGACGTAGAGGCCGTAGCTGCCGAGCACCACCGACGAGCGTTCACCACCCACCATCACGTCGAGCGGTGAGCCAGCCGTATTGGACAGGATGGCAATGGCTTGCTTGACGAGCTCGACGGGCTGCTGCTGTCCGCCGACGCCGCCGGCCGATATGAAGAGCTGGTACTGCTCAGGCGTGAAGGCCTTGCCGGTGTCCATGCCGAGCGAGGCAGCGATGGAGTCGGCGGCCTCGCGGCCCAAAGGTTGGTTGATCTGAGAGGCGTCCGTCGCTTGCTTGGGTGCGAGTTCCGCATAGCGGGGGGTGCCCAGATACGGCTGCAGGAACCCGGTCTCCCGCTCGACCACGTAGGTCACTCCGCACCCGGCGAGGAGCACGGTGCATACGGCAAGGGCCACGGCACGCAGCAGCATTGAGGGCACGAGGCACTGTAGGCCAGTCGGACTCCATCTGAGCGAAAGTCCTCGCCAAATCCCCCATTTAGATAGCGTCACAGGATGCGTTCTCCGATCACTGCCGTCATTGCCTCACTCGGACTACTGGCCACGAGCCTCACGGGCCTTGCGCTGGCGCCCGCGGCATCGGCCTTCGAGCCCACGCTGACCTACGTCGCCTGCCCGGCCGACGTGAAGCCGGCCACCACCAAGTGCGCAGAGCTAACCGTGCCGCTCGACTGGCAGACCCCCGACGACGGGCGCACCACGAAGATCGCGCTGCGCGTCATCCCGTCGCCGCGCAAGGGTGGCGGCCTGACTTTCAACCCCGGTGGCCCCGGAGGGACAGCCATCAATATTGGCAAGATCGTGTACGACGAACTCCCACGACAGGTCAAAGACCGGTTCGACTTCGTCATGTGGGATCCGCGCGGGGTGGGAATGAGCGGCCCCAAGCTGACCGGATGCAGCGCCAAGCCCCAGCCAGACCTGCCACTCACGGGCCTGGTCGACTGGCAGAAAGAGTGGTCGGAGTTCGCCGTCGTCACCGGTGCGGCGCTCGCCGACTGCTTCGCGAAGAACCCCAACGCGGCTCCCTACCTCGGCACGTGGCAGGTCGTCCGCGACATGGAGGCCATGCGCAAGGCCCTCGGCTATCCGGCGTGGAACTACTGGGGCATGAGCTACGGCACGCGCATCGGCTACGCCTACGCCAAGACGTTCCCGGGCAGCCTGCGCACGATGCTCGTCGACGGCAGCCTGTGGCCCCAGGAGACGCTCTACCGACTGTCGAGTCAGCAGCCGATGGCTCACTACACCGCGCTGCAGGTCTACTCATCCGTGATGGGCAGGGGTCAGGCGCGCAAGTTCGAGAAGGTCCTTGAGGTCCTCGACGACACCGTTCTCGAGGAGGACGGCCAGACGCTGACTCGCTGGAATTTCTCCCAGGGTGTCATCAACAACCTCGGCAGTCAGGCTTACTACCCCTCGATCAGGGTACTGATCGATTCCGCCTACGAGGCACTCGTCGTCAAGCCCAGCGTCCAAACCCGCAGTGCAGCCGCGCGAGCACTCAAAGCGCTGGATGACCCCCAGCCCGATCCGTCGGATGGCTATCTCTTCTCGTTCGTCAATTGCGCTGACGTGCACGACCGGCCCTCCGCCGAGACAGCCGGCCGAATGGCCGCCAGCGCGGCTGCCGATTTCGGGACTACCTTTGGGATGTCGACCGAAAACATCGTGAGCTGCCAGGGCCTAGCCCCCGACTACTCCCCGGGAGTCACCAGCGCGTGGAGCACGATCGTGCTGAAGACCCCGCCGGTCGTCGTGCTGTCACTGGGTGACGTGGCGACTCCGTGGATCTGGGGCAAGTCAATGGCCAATCAGTACGCCGGCTCCCGCACGATCAACTACAACGGCAGCCAGCACGTCACCTACCTGTCGACCCCGTCCACGTGCGTCAACGACCCGGTGACCGCCTATCTCCTGACCAAGAGGTTGCCGGCCGAAAACGTCTTCTGCTCCTTCGCCCCCTCACGGGCGAAGCAGTAAATCGCCCTTTCCGAGGGCATCACGCAGGATTTTCGATCTATCATCCAGCTGTGATCCGTCGGCCACTCGCCCTCACCGTTGCGCTCACCCTCGCGCTCGGGGCCTTCGCCAGCCTGGGCGTCGCGCAGGCCAAGAAGCCCGCTCCGGCGCCGAAGTTCCAGGTGTCGGTGCTGCCCATCGATGTCACGAAGGATCCGTGGGCCTGGGTGTCGCCGACGGACTGGCCAGCGCGTGCATACCCGCCCATCCATGTCTTCGGCCACACCTACGTCGACGGCAAGACCGAGGCGGCCCTCACCATCTCCATGCTCAAGATCGGCACACCGGTGATCGCTTCCTACGGCGGCGTCGTGACGCGAATCCTGCAGCAGCCCGAGTCGTGCGATGCCGAGGTGTACGTCGACCTGCCCAAGGGTGGCACCCTGCACGGCTCCTACGACCACATCACCCCCTCGGTCAAGGTGGGGCAGAAGGTGGTAGCCGGTCAGGTCATCGGCAGCGTGCCGGCATGGCAGTGCAACGAGCCTTACGGCGGCATGGAGCTGATGGTGATCGAGAACACCAGCAGCGGCATACAGGCGCGCTGCCCGCTCTCGATCGTCGATCCTAAGAAGAAGGCCCTGATCGCCGGGCAGATCCGCAGCGTGATGGAGAAGTGGAACACCTACGTCGGCGATGCAACGTCAAGCGGGGG
>CAINGG010000145.1 GCA_903848435.1 uncultured Actinomycetes bacterium
ATCGCAACGGCAACATCTGGGCGTGGTGGGGAGACCCATCATCGGGGGACGCTGTCGTCACGGGTTCTCATCTCGACTCCGTTCCTGACGGCGGCAACTACGACGGTCCGCTCGGTGTCGCCAGCGCGCTAGATGCCGTGGGGGAGTTGCAGCGTCGCGGCTTGCAGCCGCGCCGTCCGCTCGCGGTGGCCTGCTTCACCGATGAGGAAGGCGGCCGATTCGGCGTCGCGTGCATCGGGTCCCGCCTGGCGACTGGTGTGCTGACCCCCGAGCGTGCGCTGGCTCTTCGCGATGTCGACGGCGTCACCTTCGCCGAGGCGTTGACGCGCGCCGGGCGTGATCCACACGCACTCGGTGCCGAGAGCGAACGACTCGGGCGCATCGGCGCATTCGTCGAACTGCACGTGGAGCAGGGGCGTGGCCTCATCGATCTCGGTCATGCCGTCGCCGTGGGCACGGCGATCCTGCCGCACGGTCGCTGGCGCGTCGATGTCAGTGGCCAGCCCAATCACGCCGGTACGACGCGCATGGCTGACCGCCACGATCCGATGGTCGTCTTCGCTCGTCTGGTGCTGGCCGCGCAAGCAGAGGCGTCGGCGCGCGACATTCCGACACGGGCTGCGCGCGCCACCATCGGCAAGGTGTCGTGCACGCCCAATGCGGTCAACGCCGTGCCGGCGCACGTCACCGGGTGGCTGGATGCGCGGGCAGAGGACGAGGAGACGCTCGACGCCCTGCTCGAGGCCATCGCCCGTGACATCGCGACGCCGGGTATTGCCGTCACGGTGACGGAGGAGTCGCGCACTCCCGCTCAGTACTTCGATGTCACGCTCTCCGAGCACGTGGCTGGCCTCATGCCCGGTACGCCGCTGCTCGCGACCGGCGCTGGCCACGACGCTGGCGTACTCGCCGAGGCGGGCATCCCTTCGGCCATGCTCTTCGTGCGCAATCCCACCGGCATCTCGCACTCGCCGGAGGAGCGTGCGGAGGATGCCGACTGCGAGACAGGCGGCCGCGCTCTGGCTGATGTCCTCGCCAACCTACTGACCGCGGATACGCTGCCTCGATGACGACGTGGTGGGCCGCGCGAGCCGTCGTCGACGGCACCGTCCGTGACCGCGTCCTGCTGGAAACATCTGACGGCGTACTCACCCGAGTAGCTGCCGATGTTGACGCGCCAACGGATGCACGTTCGCTCACCGGCGTCGTACTCCCGGGTGCGGTCAATGCCCACTCACACGCCTTCCATCGCGTCCTGCGCGGCCGCACCCACCAGGGGCGTGACTCGTTTTGGGCCTGGCGCGACCAGATGTATGCGGCAGCCGCAGTGTTGGACCCGGACGCCTATTACGCGCTCGCGCGAGCCGTCTTCGCCGAGATGCTGCAGTCTGGCTACACCGCGGTAGGTGAGTTCCACTACCTCCACCACGCGCCGGGCGGCACGTCGTACGCCGACCCGAATGCGATGTCGGCCGCGCTGTCATGGGCCGCCGAGGATGCCGGCATCCGCCTGGTGCTCCTTGACACGCTCTACCTGGAGTCGGCACCCGGCACGGCACCCGATGCGACGCAAGTGCGATTCAGTGACGGATCGGTCGAACGCTGGATCGAGCGCACGGCCGCCCTGCGGCCCACACGCCTGGTCAGCCACGGTCTAGCCGTGCATTCGGTGCGGGCGGTGCCGCCCGACGCGATCGCGGTCGCCGCTGGCATTGCGCGCGAACGTGGCGTGCCGCTTCATGCGCACGTGTCCGAGCAGCCACGCGAAAACGCTGAGTCGTTGGCCGCCTACGGGCGTACTCCCGTGGAGGTGCTGCGCGATGCCGGAGCTCTCGGCGGCGATTTCACCGCGGTGCACGCCACCCACATCACGGGCGCGGATGCCAGCGCACTCGGCGGCAGCCACGTGTGCGTGTGCGCCACCACCGAACGCGACCTCGCGGATGGCATCGGGCCGATCCCGACTTTGCGTGACGCCGGCGCGGCTCTGTGCCTCGGAAGTGACAGCCATGCCGTGATCGATCCCTTTGAGGAGGTACGCGCGGTCGAGATGGACGAGCGCCTGGGTAGTCGACGCCGTGGCACTTTCACGGGTGACGAGTTGCTCTCCCTGATGACCTTGGGGGGCAGCGCGGCCCTTGGCCTGCCTGCGAGCGGACTGGCCGCGGGTGCGCCCGCGGACTTCATCGAGATCGGCACCTCGTCAGTGCGGCTAGCCGGACATGACGACACGGAGATGATCGATGCCCTCGTCTTCGCCGCCACATCAAGCGACGTGCGCACCGTCGTGGTCGACGGCGTCGAGCAGGTGCAGGCAGGCACGCACCGATCGATCGACGCGGCTGCCGAACTCGATCGCCAGATTCGCCGAGTGATGGCCCCATGAGCGTCGTCGGCTGGACCAACATTGGTGAGTTGTGCACCGCGGATCCGAGTGTCGGAGAGGGACAGCTGGGAATCCTGCGTGATGCGGCCGTGGTCGCCGTCGACGGGCGCGTTGCCTGGGTGGGTGCCGCGGCCGACTTCCCCGACGTGGACATCGCCCACGACATGGCCGGTGCCGCTGTCCTGCCTGGTTTTGTTGATGCGCACACGCATCCGGTCTTCGCGGGCGACCGCGCGGCGGAGTTCGACGCGCGCATGTCGGGCACGGCGTACTCGGCGGGAGGAATCCGGACAACGGTCGCGGCGACGCGCGCGGCGAGCGATGCCGAACTCGCGGCCAACGCGGCGCGCCTAGCGACCGAGGCCCTGCGACAGGGCACGACCACGATGGAAGCGAAGTCCGGCTACGGCCTAACCGTCCACGATGAGCGGCGTTCACTGCTCGCCGCGAAGACGGTCACCGATGAGACGACGTTCCTCGGGGCGCATGTCGTGCCGGCGGAGTATGCCGATCGCGCTGATGACTACGTCGACCTCATCTGCGGCGAGATGCTCGATGCCTGCGCGCCGCACGCGCGCTGGGCCGATGTCTTCATCGAGCGCGGAGCCTTCGACATTGATCAGGCGCGTCGAATCCTCGAGGCGGCCAAGGCGAAGGGACTCGGCCTGCGGGTGCACGCCAATCAACTGACGCAGGGCGAGGGCGTGCGCCTCGCTGTCGAGCTTGGCGCGGCCTCGGTTGACCACTGCACGCACCTGGGCGATGACGACATTGAGGCTCTGGCGGGCTCTGCGACGGTCGCCACGCTCGTGCCCGGTGCGGAGTTCTCGACTCGGTCGGTCTATGCGCCGGCCCGACGACTCTGGGAGGCAGGCGTCACCGTGGCGATCGCGTCAGACTGCAATCCCGGATCGTCGTACACGACCTCGATGCCACTGATGATCGCTCTCGCGGTGCGAGAGATGGGACTGACGCCGTCGCAGGCGGTCTGGGCGGCGACTGCCGGTGGTGCGGCGTC
>CAINGG010000146.1 GCA_903848435.1 uncultured Actinomycetes bacterium
AGGCAATAGCGCGCTTGCCGCCGACGAGCTCGTTGCCGCGCGACAGGCCCGCGATGAGGTGATCGCGATGCTCGACGTCCTCGGGCTCAACCCCTATGCCACTCCGTGGGCCGCGCAGTCTGACGACGGTGCGGCTCGTCGCGCCCTCGGTCCGCTCGTCGACGTCGTGCTGGCCCAGCGGCAGGCTGCGCGCGATCGCAAGGACTTCGCCGTCGCCGATGCCCTGCGCGACGGACTGGCTGCTTCAGGGATCGTCGTCGAAGACACCCCGACCGGTGCCCGCTGGTCACTGGCCGAGGAGGGCTGATGGCCGGCAACTCCCAGCGCCGCGGAGCCATGCGCAAGACAGGGACCAAGAAGGGCGCTGTGGTCGGCTCAGGCGGTCAGCGTCGCAAGGGACTGCAGGGCAAGGGCCCCACACCGAAGGCGAGCGAGCGCACCGGTCATCCCGCAGCCCGGCGTGCCAAGGCTGCCGACAAGGCGAAGGCCAAGACGTCGACGCGGCGCCCCAAGGACGCCAAGGACGTGCTCCTCGGACGCAATCCGGTCGTCGAAGCCCTGCGGGCCGGCGTACCCGCGTCCGCGCTCTACGTGCAGCAGTTCGTCGACACCGACGATCGGGTGCGCGAGGCGGTGCAGATCGCGGCCGACAAGGGCATGCCACTCCTCGAGGTGCCGCGCACCGAGCTCGACCGCATGTCGGGCGGCGGCGTGCACCAGGGTGTTCTCCTCACCGTGCCTCCCTATGACTACTGCGATCCCTCGGACCTGCTCGATGCCCCCGGACGCGCGCAGCCGCTGATCGTGGCCCTCGACGGGGTGACCGACCCGCGCAACCTCGGCGCCATCGTGCGCTCGGTGGCAGCGTTTGGAGGCAGCGGCGTGGTCATCCCCGATCGTCGATCCGCAGGCGTGACGGGCTCGGCGTGGAAGGCCAGTGCCGGCACGCTCGCGCACGTGCCGGTCGCGCGCGCCGTCAATCTCACCCGCGCTCTCATCGCCTACCGCAAAGCCGGGTGCACGGTGCTCGGTCTCGCGGCCGATGGCGATGTCGACCTGCCGGCGTTGGGTGCCGACCTTGCCAGTGGGCCGATCGTGGTGGTCGTCGGAGGCGAGGGCAAGGGCCTCGGTCGACTCGTGGGCGAGACGTGCGACCACATCGTGTCCATCCCGATGGCGCCGAAGGCCGAGTCGCTCAACGCGTCAGTGGCTGCCGGGGTCGCGCTCTACGCGATCGCGTCGCTGCGCTCAGGCTGAGCTCGTCGGCCGAGGCCCTGGCCGAGTAGCGGGAAGATCAGCACCGACAGCGCACCGGCACCTACGAGTGCAGCGCCGACCTGCGGGCTCATCGTGGCGTTGTCCACCTGGATCGTCGTCACGGCGACGATGATGGGCAGTGCTGTCGCGACATAGAGCGAGAACTGCGCCCGCTGGCCCGCCTGGGGGATCGCCCGGCGATAGATGATGAACTGCGGAACACCACGCACAAGCAGCAGGAGCACGGTGAAGATGATGAGCAGTTGCGGGTTCTCGATGATCGACTGGATGTCGAGTTTGGCTCCCGACACCACGAAGAACAGCGGAATGAAGACGCCGAAGGCAACGCCGATGAGCTTCGTCTCAAGCACCGTTCCCTCGCCCTCGGAGGCGAAGAGCTTGAGGATGACGCCGGCGACGAATGCCCCCAGGGCGACGTCCAGTCCGAAGACCTCCGCGGTCGCGACGAGGCCGAGAAGCAGCAGCACCGTCAGGCGGATGGCTGTCTGTGAGCTGGTGCCGTGCCCGCGGTCGATCACGGTAAGGACGCGCTCGGACTTCAGCCAGCCGGGCACCTTCGCGAAGGCGAGCGCCACCACGGTGAACAGAGCGACGGCCACCAGGCCCATGGCTGGGTTGGCGGTCGTGAGGAGGATGGAGATGGCGAGGATGGGCCCGAACTCGCCGATGGCGCCGGCACCCATGAAGTAGGTGCCGAAGGGGGTCTTGAGCAGGCCCTTGTCGCGCAGGATCGGTAGCAAGGTGCCGAGCGCGGTGCTCGTCAAAGCGATCGCAACCCCGAGGAAGTCGCGAATGATGCCGAGGTACTCCAGTAAGCCCGCGGCAAGGCAGGCGAGCGCGACGGTCGCGATCCAGCCGACGAAAGCGAGTTTTCCGGACCGGCCCCTGATCGCGTGCTTCTCCAACTCCAGGCCCGCGGCAAAGAAGAGGAACGCGAGGCCGATCTCGGAGAACAGCAGGATCGCCTCGTCGAGATGGATCCAGCCGAGCCCTGAAGGGCCGAAGATCACCCCGCCCGCGAGCAGGAGAACGACCTCGGCGATCGGTAGCCGTAGCAGGCCAACGATGAGTGGCACAGCCGCGGCAATGGCGGCGATCACCAGCAGGGAGTAGATCCCCTGGGAGATGTCCACGCGCGCAGCCTAGTCGTCGGCGCTTGATGCGGATGTCGATCCGCGTAGGCTCCGAGCGTGGCAACGACAGTCGTCAACCGGTGGGCAGTCCTGGCCGTCCTCGCAGGCGCGCTGGCCGTCATCTCGCTGGACAACACCATCGTCAATGTCGCGCTCCCGGTGTTGCAGGAGGAACTCGGCGCCACCACCTCGCAATTGCAGTGGGTCGTCGACGCCTACTCGGTGATGTTCGCCGGCACCCTGCTGCTCGCGGGTGCGCTAGGCGATCGATTCGGCCGTCGACGCGCGCTGCTCATCGGACTGGTGGTTTTCGGCAGCGCCTCGCTAGCGGCCGGCTTCGCCAACCACGCGCTCACCCTCGCGCTCTTCCGCGCCCTCATGGGCATCGGCGGCGCATTCATCATGCCCTCGACGCTGTCGATCCTGACGCAAGTCTTCACCGATCGGCGGGAGCGTGCGCAGGCGATTGGCATTTGGGCGGCCACGGCGGGCGCAGCGGTCGCTATCGGCCCCATCGTCGGCGGCCTTCTCGTCGAATACGTGTCCTGGCACGCGATCTTCTGGGTCAATCCACCGCTGGTCGTCATCGGCATCCTGGCGACCTTGCGCTTCGTGCCCGAGTCGCTCGACCTGAGCAGGCCCCGACTGGATCCGCTGGGCGCCGTGCTGTCGACGGTCGGCCTGATTGCTCTCGTCGTCACGGTCATCGAGATCCCCGATTCCGGTATCAACCCCCTGACCATCACGTCGTCGATCGCCACCATCGTTTTCCTGTCGGCATTCGTGTGGTGGGAGCTGAGGGCTCCGCGGCCGATGCTGCCGATGAGCCTGTTCCGCAGTCGGCTCTTCACCGTGTCTGTCATCTGCGTTGCCCTCGTCTACGCGGCGCTCATGGGCATGATGTTCTTCCTGCCGCAGTTCCTGCAGCTCGTCCAGGGCAACACCCCTGTCGAGTCCGGTGTGTCCATGCTCCCTGGTGCGGGAGGCATGCTCATCGCGTCGCTCCTCAGCCCCCGGGTGGCCGAGCGCATTGGCACGCGAACCACCGTGCTCATTGGATTCCTGCTCGTGACCGTCGGCTTCGCCGTCGCGGCCTTCATGGACGCCGGATCGCCGTACCTCCTCGTCGGAGGAAGCCTCGGGTTCATCGGCCTCGGCCTGGGGATGGTCCTGCCCCAGGCCACCAACGGGGTATTGGCTGCGACGCCGCCGGAGCGCGCCGGAATCGGTGCCGCCGTCAACGACGGCATGTCCGAGCTCGGCGGCTCGCTCGGCGTTGCGATCCTTGGCTCGCTGCTGGCCTTGGGTTACCGCAATGAAATCGAAGCGCGCATCACCGCGGCGGGCGACGCGATCAACACGATCCCGGCCACTGTCGTCGAGGCGGTGCGCGAGTCGCTGGCAGCGGGCAGTATCGCGGTGCAGCAACTGGCGCCCGATCTCGCGACGCCGATCCGCGAGGCAGCGGGCCAGGCCTTCGTGTCCGGCATGACCACGGCCCTGCTCGTTGGGGGAGGCCTCACCCTGCTCGGCTTGGTCCTGGCGTGGTGGCTGTTCCCGGCCAAGGTGGAGCGGGTCGAGGAGTAGCGGCTACTCGGTCAGCGTGACGACGCCTTCCTGCACGTCGTAGGCGACGGTGAACGCCGAGTAGAGCGCGGATGAGGTGTTGACGAGCGTGCGTCCTGAGCCCGAGACCTTGACCCTGTTGACCCCGAAGCGCTGCCCTGAGTCGAATCTCCACGCGTAGAAACTGGAATTAGGGGCACTCATCGCGACGCTGGTCCCCGAGACCAGAAAGCCGCCGTTGCCGGTTCGTAGCTTCGCGAAGTCATCGCCCTTGACCAGCATGAACGGAGCCATCGAGTCGAAGTACGTCGCTCCGCAGACCTCGGGGATCCTGCCGATCTTCCAGCAGCCCTGGGCGGCCTGGTCGTCCCACAGGGGCACGCCCTGGGCATCGAGGCCCTGTGTGCGCGGATTGAATGTGGCAAGAGTGTGAGCGGGAACCTCGGCGCCCAGCACGAGCGCACCGGTGCCGCCGGTGCCCGCACGGTTGGGCGAGAAGTGCACCGTCCACTGGCGACCGACGTTGCCGGGCAGGGTCGTCAGCGGGTTGGGCAAGTTCTGACGAGACATGCCGATGCCGAGGACGCCCTGGATTCCCTGGTCGCCGGCCTGCTCCGTCCACTTGGACGTGTTCATGAACATGAATTCGATGGGGTATTCGCCGCGCAGTCCGGAAATGCTGAAGACGCCAGTGCCTACGCGGCCCTGCAAGCGCTCACCGTCGGCGACCCAGGTGATGCGTCGGTTGCTCATCGTCACGCCCGCAGGGACGGTCTTCCACGCACCGGGGAGGAGACGCAGCCCGACAGAGCCGGTGTCCACCGTGACGCGTATCGGCGCCGAGTTGCCAATTCTGATGGTGGTCATTCCGTAGAGGGCATTCGTGATCGGCGCCTGCACCAACCGGATCGGCACCTCCACGGTGACGCCCGACGAGACCTCGGCAGCGGCTCCGGCAGAGGGCGCGACGATCAAGGCACCGAGGAGGGTACCCCCCATGAGAGCCACTAGGCCGCGCTGCATCCCGCCATCCTCCGTATCGATAAGAGTGGCCGCATCCGTGCTAGCGCGGTATCACCCTCGCACAGTGTGGGGCAGGATGCGGAAGTCGAGGCGGGGAGGTCACGCATGTCGGAAAGCGTTGATGGTGGCGGGCTGAGCCGTCGGCGACTCCTTCAGGCGGCGGGCGTCGCTGCCGCCGGGGCCGCTACGGCGGGCGCCGTCACCCAGCAGTCGCCGGCACGGGCCTCCTCAGTGCCGCGGTTTCGCCCCCGCGGGCGGCTTCGGCGCCGCCCCAACTTCCTCATCATCATGGTCGACGAGCAGCGCCACGCGCCGGTCTATGAGTCGGATGAACTCAAGGCGTGGCGCACCGCCAACCTGAAGGCGCAGGAAGCACTTCGTCGGCGCGGCTACGAATTTACCCACCACCACATCATGTCGACCGCCTGCCAGCCGAGTCGCGCATCTATCTTCACGGGTCAGTACCCGTCGCTGCATGGGGTTTCGCAGACGTCCGGGGCAGCCAAGGCGGCGATCGAGACCGACCTGTTTTGGCTCGATCCCGCCGCCGTGCCCACGATGGGGTCGTGGTTCCGTGCCGCGGGCTATGACACGTATTGGAAGGGCAAGTGGCACATCTCGGATTCCGACCTCTACCAGCCGGGCTCCTACAACCCGCTTCCCTCATACACCGACACGGGGGCGCGCGATAAGTACCTCGAGGACATCTACCTCGAGGCAGGCATTCTCGAGCGCTACGGCTTCACGGGATTCATCGGCCCCGAGCCCCACGGCAGCAACCCGCTGAACTCTGCGTCATCGGCCGGCATCGGTGGTCAGGGTCGCGACAAGTTCTTCGCGGATATCAGCGTCGCCCAGATCCAGCAGTTGCGGGATGCGAGCAATCCCTGGCTCATGGTGGCGTCGTTCGTCAATCCCCATGACATCACCCTCTGGGGCACCGTGACGCTGGCTGCGGAGGCCGCCGAGGTGCCTGGTCACTTCTACCTGGCCAACCAGCTGGTCGGGTCTGACGTCCCACGCAACCTCTTCACCGACCTGTTCGACCAGTCCAAGGACGAGGACCTCTCGACGAAGCCGGATGCGCAGGCCAGCTACGTCCAGCTATACGACACTGGTTTCCAGCCCCTCGCCAATGAATTGGCCTACCACCGCTTCTACTACCAGCTCCAAAAGGAGGTCGACCAGCACATCGCGCGGGTGCTCGCGACGCTGGCCGCGGACCAGGACACCTATCGCAACACCATCGTCATCTATTTGTCCGACCACGGTGACGTGCTCGGGGCGCACGGAGGAATGTTCCAGAAGTGGCACAATTCCTATGACGAGATGATGCGTGTGCCGTTCATCTTCCACAATCCGGTGCTCTTCCCTGAGGGCAGCTCATCCGATGTCCTGACCAGCCACGCTGACCTGCTCCCGACCATGCTGGGGCTGGCAGGTCTCAACGAGAGGGCGCTCGCTCGCACCCTCAGCAACACCCATACTCAGGTGCGCCGACTTGTCGGGCGCGATCTGTCAGGTGTCCTGCTCGGCGAACAGGCGCCTTCCGAAAGACGCAGTGACCCGGTGTACTTCATGACCGACGATCAGATCTTCCGGGGTGCGCAGAATGTCTCGATGCTAGGTCTGCCCTACCCGCCGGTCGTCCAGCCTGCTTCGGTGGAGTCAGTGGTCGCCTACCTGCCTACCGGCGCCAATGGGGAGGAAGAACGCTGGAAGTACGTTCGCTACTGGGACAACCCGGCGCTGTGGACCACGCCCAACGTGGAAGATGTGATCACCATCGTCGCCGGCCGTGTCAATGAGCCGGGAAAGAAGGTCGCGGTGACCACCGTCACGGCCCCGAATCCCACCGATGGTCAGGTGTCACCACCGGCGGATCAGTTCGAGCTCTACAACGTCACGCAGGATCCCGCCGAGCTCAGCAATCTAGCGGGAAACCCCGACTACGCCGACGTCCAGACTCTGCTGGCGCAGATGCTTGCGGCGCAGCGATCCGCCAAGCGCCTCGCGCCGATCCTCGAGCCGTGGGCCGACGGTACGGCCCAGCAGTTCCCCTTCGTGCCGACAGATTGAGGGGGTAGGAGACGGCGCTGGGCCGCGACCGCAGAGTGGTGGCCCCGGCAGGATTCGAACCTGCGACACAAGGTTTAGGAAACCTCTGCTCTATCCCCTGAGCTACGGGGCCGTGGCGCGTGGGCAGATCGACGTCTTGACCTGTGCGCGCAACCGTGGGGGCGTCTCGTCCAACCCTAGTGGGGTCGCGCCTCGGACCCCCCAACCGCTCCCGCGGGCGTTGTCCCGATGCGCAGTTCGGGCATGATGACCGCCGTGGCAAGCACCCTGGCGGCAGTCGGCCGGCGCGACCGGATCTTTATCGTCGTCGCCTTCGCCTTGGCCATCATGACGGGGATCGCCGTTGCCCTGGCGATGCCGAGCCCCGTCGTGTTCGTGCTTGCCGGTGTCTCCCTGGCCGGCATGGCCGCGGTGATCGGGCGCTCTGTCGACGGCCTCGCTCAGCGCCTCAGCCCCAACGTGACCGGCATCATCCAGGCGATGCTGGGCAATCTGCCCGAGCTCTTCGTCACCATCTTCGCGCTGCAGGCAGGCCTTTTCACCGTGGTGCAGGCCACCATCGTCGGGTCAGTGCTGGCCAATGTCCTCCTCGTGCTCGGCGCCGCCTTCATCGTCGGAGGCCTGCGCCACGGGCTTGTGCGCTTCTCGGCCAGCAGCGCCCAGGCGATCGGCATCATGCTGCTGCTCTCGGTGACCGTGCTGTCGCTCCCCACGATCGCGTCGCTGCTGCACGCCCCAACGGCCGGCCACGAGCGCGAACTGTCCGTGTTCGTGGCGATCGTCATGATCATCGTCTTCGCCCTGTCCATCTTCGCGCAGCTGCGCGGCACCCCACTCGGGCCCGAGCAGCACGATGTGTCCGCTGCCCTGCGCAGCGCGGAGACCGAGGCAGCGGTTGCTGAGACCCCCGGCCATGGGGCATGGCCCTTCGCCTTCGCCATCGGACTTCTCGCCGTCACGGGCCTGATGTCGGCGTTCGTGTCCGACTGGTTCGTCGGTGCGCTGACCCCCACCATGGACTCCCTGGGCATCTCCCAGGCCTTCGCCGGCCTGGTGATCGTCGCTATCGCCGGCAATGCCGTCGAAAACGTGGTCGGCATCCAGCTGGCGGCCAAGGGCAAGGCCGACTACGCCATGCAGATCATCCTGCAGTCGCCCCTGCAGGTGGCGATGTTCGTCGCACCCGTGCTGATCCTGGCTGCGCCGCTCGTCGGTGCCGCAAGCTTCGCCCTGGTCTTCCCGCCCATGCTCCTCGTCGCGCTCATCGCGGCGGTGGTGATCGTGCTCTTCGTCGTCTTCGACGGCACGTCGAATTGGGTCGAGGGCGTCATTCTCGTGGGGCTCTACGCGATCATCGCGTCGGTCTTCTGGTGGGGTTAGCCACCCCTGCGGCTAGGGGTGGAACTACTCGCCCGACCCGACGAGGGGGTTGCGCACGCGAAGGCGCGGAAACCTCGAGAAGTCGCGATCTGCTGTGAGCAATTCGCTGACGCCATGGTCGATGCAGATGGCCGCGATGCGAGCATCGTGCATAGCGCCCCCTGCGACGTGTCCGTCGATGACCAACGCGCGGAGGGTGGCGAGGTGAGACGGGGACTCGGGGAGGGTCATCGCGCGCGGACTCGCGCACCAGTGATCGACCTGATCGAAGGCATCGCTCGCAGGCGTGGGGGTGGCAAAGATTCGGGGATTGGTGACGACGGCCAGGAACTCCTGCACCACCGGCCAGCACAGCCCGACCGGAGCCGGCCCGCTCAGTGCCTGCGCGACGGCATCGAAGGCGCGCGCATGCTCGGGCAGGTCGCGCCTGTGGGCGTAGACCAAGATGTTGGTGTCGAGGGCGATCACCGCTCCATGGCCGCTTCGCGAAGTTCAGACCATGAGACCGACCTCGCCCACGGCGTGAGTCCGCCCTCGCCGAAGGCGAGGCGGGCGTCTGCCCGCCACTCGTCGGGGTGGGCGCGCCGGTCAAGTTCACGGCGTAGCGCCTCCTCGATCACGCTCTTCAAGGTGGTGCCGGACTCGGCCGCACATCGGCGAGCGCGCGCAGCCAGGTCATCCGGAAGTTCAATGGTGGTCTTCACGGGCCAACCGTATCAAAAGACCCGTAAGTACGGGTGTCTGGCCTAGGCCCCGGCCGCCAGTGAGGCCGTGGGCAGCGGAAACCAGCGCAGCGAGTCGAATTCCGCGTTGATGGCCGCGTCGTTGGCCAGGGGCGGAAGGTCGAGCAGGATCTCGCGTGCTTGGCGGAGGTGATCGTCCAGCGCTGAGAGCGGAAGCCGCTCGTCATGCCGCGGATAGGTCAGCGTGCCGCTTGCGTCGTACGACAGGTCGGTCATGCGCAGCGGCGGCTCGACCGGACCGAGGTGATGGCGCCACAGTCCGGTCGCGGGCTCGAACCGGTAGAGCGGCAGCAGCCGTTCGCCGGAGTCGGCGACCAGGCGCACCGACTCGATGACATAGTCGGCGACCTCATCGTCGATGAAGTAGTTGAAGTTCACGCGTACCCATCCGGGCTTGATCCCCTCGCAGCCGATGCGGATCTGGCTCTCGAAGGCGTGCGATCGCTCGAGGTCGATGCCGAGAAGCCGGTGGCCGTAGGGCCCGGCGCACGAGCAGCCGCCGCGCGCCTGGATGCCGAAGAGGTCGTTGAGGATGGCAACGACAGCGTTGTGGTGGAGGTAGCCGCCCTCTGTGGCGCGAATCGTGAACGACACGATCGACAATCGCTCGACGTCGCGGTTGCCGAGGATGTCGATGCGCGGATGCTCGCCCCATGCCCGGAACGCGCGGGTGAGGAGTTCGTCCTCCCGGCTCTTGATGATGTCGAGGCCCACGGCTTGCTTGAGCTGGAAGACCAGACCCGCGCGGATCGACTCCACGATGGCGGGCGTGCCGGCCTCCTCACGGTGGATCGGGTCGTCGAGGTAGACGTGCTCCTCGGGATTGACGTAGGCGACGGTGCCGCCGCCGACGACGACCGGCACCGTGTTGGTCAGCAGCTCTCGCCGCATGATGAGTACGCCCGGCGTGCCAGGGCCCCCGACGAACTTGTGCGGGGACAGCACCACCGCGTCCTTGGCGATCGCACGATCGCCGGGATGCATGTCGATATCGACGTAGGGCGCTGCCGCGGCGTAGTCCCATACGGCCAGCGCGCCGTACTGGTGCAGCAGCTCGGTGACGGCATCGGTGTCGGTGAGGATGCCGGTGACGTTGCTGGCGGCACTGAAGGCGCCGATGACCAGGGGGCGCTCCCTGTGTTCGGTCAGCGCGGCCTCGAGGGCGTCGAGGTCGACGTGTCCGTCGCGATCCTCGGGGATGGTGACCAGGTCGGCGATGGACTCGCGCCAGGGCAGCTCATTGCTGTGGTGTTCGTAGGGACCGATGAGGACGACGGGGCGCTCCTCGGGCGGGATCGCGTCGCTCAGGTGGTAGCGCGCATCGAGATCGGCGGGAATGCGCATGTTGAGGATGCCGATGAGTCGGTCGATCGCTCCCGTGCAGCCCTGACCGGCGAAGATCACGCAGGTGG
>CAINGG010000147.1 GCA_903848435.1 uncultured Actinomycetes bacterium
CAGGCCCGAGGCGAGCAGCTCAGCCCGGTAGTACCCGGTCTTGGCACGTTGCGAGAAGTGCGCCTCGAAGTCATCCGCATTGCGCGGGCCGAGGCTCCACGTCAGTCCGCGCTCGTCCAGCACCCGGAAGATGTCCTCGACATACGCTCGGCGGTAGCGCGAGGCATCGGCGTCATCGATGCGCAGGGCGACCGTGGCCCCTACCGCTCGCGCCACCTCGGCGGTCCGCTCCAGGTTGGCGATATTGCCAGCGTGGAGGAATCCGCTCGGGGTGGGCGCGTAGCGGGTCAGCGCCACGGTCGTCCCCACATCCGGCCAGGCTAGCCCGTGCCGGTAAGCACCTTCAGCGGGTAAATGGCGAAGTAGACGACGAAGGCCGCCGAGACGACCCACATCAGCCAGTTGACATCGCGGGCCTTGCCGGTGAAGACCTTGATGATGCAGAAGGCGACGAATCCCGCGCCGATGCCGTTGACGATCGAGTAGGTGAAGGGCATGAGCACGATAGTCAGGAACGCCGGTATGCCGATGGACAGGTCGCTGAAGTCGATGTGGCGGATCTGCATCATCATCAGGGCGCCTACGACGACGAGGGCGGGTGCGGCCGCCTCGTAGGGGATCACGGTGACCACTGGGGAGATGAGCATGGCCACGAGGAAGAGAGCCCCCGTGACCAGCGAGGCAATGCCGGTGCGCGCGCCGTCGCCGATGCCCGACGCCGACTCGATGTAGGACGTGTTGGTCGAGACGGAGGCGGCGCCGCCGGCAGCCGCAGCGACGGAGTCCACAACCAGGATGCTCTGGAAGTGCGGGATCTCGCCCTTCTTGTCGAGCAGGTTGCCCTCGGTGGCCAGGCCGAAGGCCGTGCCCATCGTGTCGAAGAAGTCGCTCAGCATCAGGGAGAAGATGGCCAGCAGTGCGGCGACCACCCCGATGATCTGGAAGGAGCCGAAGAGGTTGAACTGACCGAGGAGCCCGAGGTCGGGCGTCTGCACCCATGTGGTCGGGACCGCGGGCACGTTGAGTCCCCAGCCGGTGGGGTTCGCGAGTGAACCATCGGGACCGCTCTTGGGACCCACCTTGAAGACCGTCTCGAGAACGATCGCAATGATGGTGGTAGCGAGGATGCCGATCAGAATGGCGCCGCGCACCTTGCGAACGACCAAGACGATCGTGATGAGCAGGCCGAGCACGAAGGTCAGCATCGGCCAGCCGCGCAACTCGCCGAACACCCCGAAGGAGATGAGCGGCACGCCCGAACGCACGACCCCCGCATCGACCAGGCCGATGAGGGTGATGAAGAGGCCGATGCCGACGCCGATGGCGTATTTGAGGTATTCCGGCACGGCCTTGAAAACTGCGGCGCGGAAGCCGGTGAGGACCAGCAGCAGGATGAGGATGCCCTCGAGCACCACCAAGCCCATGGCATCGGCCCAGGTCATCTGCGGGGCAAGGGTGAAGGCGACAAAGCCGTTGAGGCCAAGGCCTGCGGCGATCGCGATGGGGAAGCGCCCGATGGCGCCCATCAGGATGGTCATGACGCCGGCAACTAGCGCCGTGGCAGCTGACACCATCGTGATGGCCTTGACGATGTCGTCGGTCCCCCCGACGTACAACCCGTTCATGTCCTTGGCCGTGCCGATGATGAGCGGGTTGAGCACCACGATGTACGCCATGGTGAAGAACGTGACGAAACCACCGCGGATCTCTCGACCATAGGTCGAGCCCCGAGCGGTGAGGGAGAACCAGCGATCGAAGGCCGAGACCTGCGGGGTTTCGGTCGTCGTGGACATGCGCAACCTCCGGTGTAGTGGCGGAGGCATGTCTCTCAGGGGGAAGGCGGCTCGAGGGGTCCCGCGCTGCCAGATCAACGTGCCGCGCGCAGCCTAGGGCCTAGCGCGCCTTCGACATAGAGATCCGGCCAAGTAGAAAGGGCAGGGTCAGATGTGGCGCCGGTGGTGACTGGGACTCAGGTGCCGAGAGGAACTACCGGGTCGTGCGAATGGCACCGGCCAACTCGGGCTCGGTGAAGCCGCCCTCGACCGTGCCGTCCTGCGCGTAGCGGAAGAGAACGACCGAGAAGATCCCCTTCATGGTCGAGATGAGAAGCGCCCCCACCATGAAGAGCAGGATGCCGATGACGATCAACCCGACGCCGGTCGCGATGCCCGCGGTCACTCCCGTAAGAGCCAGGAAGAAGCCGATGGCCGCCAGGAGCATGCCAGGCAGGATGGTGACGAGACCGATGATCCCGCCGATGCGCACGCCGCCGAAAATCTGCACGCCCCACTTCGCCTTGAACAGAGTGAAAGAGTCCTTGATGGCGGCGATCGGGCCGCGCCCCTCGAGCATGATGAAGGGAAGCACGAAGAAGGTCACGATCTGCCACATGGCGAGGATGCCCGCGGCGGCGAGATTGCGGAGGGCATCCACAGCGCCGCCACCGCGGCCCTGGATGAACCCGACGATGACATTGACGACGGTGGCGATGAGGGCCCAGCCGATGAGCGGAAAGAGCCGCGCCAAGGCACGCCCGATCCCGTGAGCGATGGAACTCTTGCCCCCGGACAGTTCCTCATCGGCTGAGGCCACGAGGCCCCCGCCCGCAATCGAGATCACGATCTGGTTGGCGAAGAGGCCCACGATGGCCAGGGCGATAGCGGCGACATTCTGGTCGTTGACCATG
>CAINGG010000148.1 GCA_903848435.1 uncultured Actinomycetes bacterium
GGCCGACTGCAACTTGTCGTCGGTCCCGTGGCCCACGGGGGCATTTGTGTCGCGCGACACGACGGTCAGGTGGTCTTCGTCCGTGGGGCCCTGCCTGGCGGGCAGGTCATGGCACAGGTCACCGAAGCGCCCGCCCACGGCCGCTTCCTGCGAGCCGAGACAGTCGAGGTCCTGCTCGCGTCACCTCATCGGGTGGATCCCCCGTGCCGCTACGCCGG
Organism: uncultured Actinomycetes bacterium; assembly: GCA_903848435.1. Taxonomy (GTDB): domain Bacteria; phylum Actinomycetota; class Actinomycetes; order S36-B12; family S36-B12; genus Mxb001. Next base: position 219 of record CAINGG010000148.1, read on the forward strand.
TGACTGCGGCGGATGCGACTGGCAGTACGTCGCGCTTGACGAACAGCGTCGCCTCAAGGCCGACGTGATTCGCGAGCAACTCACGCGCCTCGGCGGCGAAACAGCCGATCGATGGTCAGAGCTGGTCGTCGAGGCGGTGCCCGGAGATGACGACGGACTGCACTGGCGCACGCGGATCCAGTTCGCGGTCGATGCCGATGGGAGAGCAGGCCTTCGTGCTGCACGCTCCCACCGCGTGGTGCCCATTGACCGATGCCTGATTGCCTCGCGGGCAATCAACGCTCTCGACGTCACGATGCGTCCATGGCCCGGTGCCAGTGAGGTGCTCGCCATTGCTCCCGTCGATGGGCCAGCCCTTGCTCTGGCTGATCCCCGACCCGGTGAGGCTCGCGTGGAGGAGCGTGCAGCCGGGCGCAGGTGGACATTCGATGCAACGGCGTTCTGGCAGGTGCACCCGGGCGCCGCTGACACCCTCGTCGCTGCGGTGAAAGAGTTGCTCGCGCCCAAGCCCGGTGACCACGCGATCGACCTGTACGCCGGAGTCGGCCTCTTTGCCGGAGCCCTCGCCGACCGCCTGGGCCCCGGTGGACGTGTCGATGCAGTCGAGTCGGATCCGGTGGCGATCGCTGGGGCGAAGCGCTCCCTGCATGACATCGCGACGGTGCACCTGCACGAGGACCGCGTCGACCGATGGCTGAGGCAGACGCGGCTACGTCGCTGCGACCTGATCGTCCTCGATCCACCTCGAGCTGGGGCGAAGAAACAGGTCATGGAGCGCATGATCGGCCTGAAGCCGCGTGCCATTGCCTACGTGGCCTGCGATCCGGCGTCCCTCGCGCGGGACGTCGCGACAGCCAAGGCCCTCGGCTGGCAACTGAGCGCGCTCCAGGCCTTCGACCTGTTTCCCATGACCCACCACGTGGAGTGCGTGGCCTTGCTGCAACCGGCTAGCGTGATGTCATGAGTGACAATGGCAATGCCTCGCTACGTCGGCAACTCCGATTCTCGCTGTTTCTGCAGGCAGCAGCCTTCCTGATGTTCGGCGTGGCCTTCGTCGTGCGCGCCACTACGGTCGGCTTCGATGTCCTCACGCTCGCATTCGCGCTTTTCACCGTGCTCTGCGCGGGAGCCTTCGTGCTTACGCGAGCGAAGATGAGACAGCAGGGCTGAGCGCGCCCTGATCGAGTTCCATCCGCACAAGGCAACCTCCGGACACCCTCGACATGTGCCACTCGCCGCGCCACCGCTCGGCAATGTCGTCCAGCAGCCGTGCACCGAGGCCCGGCACGGCCTCTGCTGTGGGTCCGCTTCCATCGTCGGCGCAGGTGATGGTCACCCGACCGTGCAGCCGTTCGATCTGCACGGTGAGGCGCGTTGCGCCCCCGTGGCGAACCGCATTGACGGCGATCTCGCTGACAGCGCGTCGCACATCATCTGCGAGCTCGGAAGGCAGCCCATCCAGGTTTCCGCGCTCGATGACTCGGAGGTGCTCAGGTGCTCGCAGGACGATCTCGGCGTCGCCGTTAGCCACACGGGTCAACCTCGACAGGATGTCCGGGATCTCCTGCTGGACTAGGTCAACCACCTGAGGCCACGCCGTGTCACGCTCTCCCAGTCGAATCATGACTACCGCCGCTGCAAGGTGCCCTTGGACGTTGCGGTGGATCGCCTCTGCGACTTCACGATCGAGAGAGCGTGATGTGGCGAGGATCTCCAACTGCAGCTGCTTTTCCTGCTGTAGCAATTCGTTAGCGCTTTCGAGTCTCTGATGCCAAGTCACCTGCACACCATGGGCGATCACCAGAGCGAGCCCTGGGAGGGTGTAACGGAAAAACGCGCGCAGTAGTCCGAAGCCGTCGGCATCACCTAGCGTCTCGCCGGCATCGAAAACCTGGAAGGTGATTCGGAATGCCACGAGAGCGCTGACGGCCACCGCCAGCCACGACAGGATTACCAAGCAAGCCCCTCCGAGTGTTCGCCGCGGCGAAGGAAGCAGCATGAAGACGCACGCAACGACAAGCGGGGCTAAGACCCACGCGGCCGCGGTCAGCACAACGCCCCTGCTAGGAGGCCACGGCAAGATCAGGAACTGAGTCAGAAATGAGCTCAGAGCGAAGAGCGCGACGAAGCCCACCGTGCCGGGCAGAGGCACCGTCAGCACATCGATCCATGACAGCCGCGGAGCCACCGGGCTGGTCTCGAGGCGGACGTGGTCAAGGAGATCCTGCTCCGGGGCGAGTTGCCCACGTAGTGGCGCCACCACCGCACCGGGGCCTGATGAGCGCAGGCCCGCGGCGATCTGCACGGGGTCCAGGACGGGTGTCTCGCAGAGCGGATCGACGGACACCTCAAGTAAACGAGCCCGTATGCCGATAGTCACATGGGCAGCCTGGCCAGCATCGCTGCGCTCGCGCATCCAGCGATAAAGCTGGAGTCGCACGTCTTCGTCTAGGAGTTCGTCATTGACATCGAGGCGCTCCACGGCGGCAGGAACATCAACGACCATCTCGGGATCAAGCGACCTCAGGGCGGGAACAAGTCCGAGTCTCACACTAACCGGGTGCAGGCGGTGAGCGAGCGGTCGCAGGCGATCACCAATCAAGGCATCCAGGGCATTGGCGAGCTCTGCGTCGTCCAGCTGGGCAGACTCGTCGATGATGCTCTGCAGGGGAGACTGCACGTCGATCTTCAGGCGCTGGGCAGAGTCAGTGGCTACTTGACGCTGCGCCTGCTCAAGGAGGGTGTTCATGTGCTTCACCTGGACGAGCCTCGCTGCCAGCTCGCCCCTGAGTTCTCGTCGCGAGCGCAGACTAGCCATGACCTGGGTGACGATGACGGCCAGAGCTACGACGTTGGGATACCGACTCAGCGGCAGCAGCACGAACCACTCCGTGGGGGCCGGCAGGCTACCGACGAGGACCTCGCCTGTCGCGATGATGACAGCAGAGTTGAACAACGTCGCCAGTGCGTACCCGATGAGACCACCGGTAACGGACCGTGCCCACGGCACGCGAAGCGCCATGCGGTTCCACATACCTGCCACGAGCCCTGCGACCGCCACACCGAGGAGAAGCATCAGCGTCGTCACGGCAATGACGAGTAGGACACGATCCTCGACCTGGCGCTGGCGAAAGGTGATGTGGAAGATGAGTTCGATCGGCAGCAGGAAGATGAACGGCCACACGCTGACCGTGAGCCCCCCGCCGAATAGACCCTTCATGGACGGGCGGGCTCCCGCCCGCTCCCACTCACGGAGTGACGTAGGTAGATCAGAACGCATGCGACGCGGGCGTTGAAGCCATCGACATCCTTGGGCACGGCAAGGGCGGAGATGATGTCGGAGATGACCGACTCCACAGTGCGGACCGACAGGAAGAGATCTTCAGCAATCCGCTTGTTGGCCCAGCCGTTGGCCATTCGCGAGAGTACGTCCATCTGTCGGGCCGTCAGCTGTTGCAGGGGTCCCGACCGTGTGGCAACCAGATTTCGGGTTAGCGCCTCATCGATAACCACGCCGCCGGCTGCAGACTCACGGATAGCCAGGCCCAGCTGATCGAGGTCGGAGACGGACGTCTTGAGCAGATACGACCATCCGCCTCGTACGTCGTCAGGCAAGTTCGCGAGCAGTCCCGGCATCGCGAAGTTGCTCAGTAGCACGACGCCCAGCGATGACTTGCGACGGCGCAACTGGACGGCGGCCTGGGCGCCGTCCATGCCACGTCCACCAAGGTCCAAGTCGGCGAGGAGGACATCGACGGAATGAGGATCAAGGAGCGCTAGCAACTCTTCCCCCGAGGAGAAGCTTCCGACGACGGTCACCCCGTCAAGTCGCGCGATCAAGCCCGTCGTGAGCAGCTCCCTGTAGAGGGGCTCATCTTCGACGACGGCGACCCGCAACCCTCGAGGCACGGAGCCAGTATGCGGGGGCATGGAGGGCGCGGGCGACCGTGCTACCCCGGCAGAGGCGGTCCTATCCCCGTTCCGCTGTCCCTCTATGCTGCTATCGCTTCGCAGACGGCCCACCCGCCGTCTCGGGCAGGCCGCCTTAGCTCAGGGGTAGAGCAACGCACTCGTAATGCGTAGGTCCGGGGTTCAAATCCCCGAGGCGGCTCCATCAGGAGACGCCCTCCGGATTTGGGAGGAGCGAAGCGACGGCTCCCCGAGGCGGCTCCATCAGGAGACGCCCTCCGGATTTGGGAGGAGCGAAGCGACGGCTCCCCGAGGCGGCTCCA
>CAINGG010000149.1 GCA_903848435.1 uncultured Actinomycetes bacterium
ACCTCTTCTTGATGGGCATGGCCTTCCTTCTCTTGGAGACTCGTTCGATCACGACGTTCGCATTGCTCTTCGGCACGACCTGGCTGGTCAACGCGCTCGTATTCGCCGGCGTACTCATCGCCGTGCTATGCGCCATCGAGGTGACACGCAGGTTCACGGTGCCACGCAAGCCCATCATCGCCGCGCTCTTTGTTTCGCTCGCGATCGCGTGGCTGATCCCCAACGCCTGGCTGCTGACCCTGCCGGTCCCGCTTCGCCTCGCGGCAGCGGTGATCTTGGCCTTCACGCCGATCTTCTGCGCCAACCTCTACTTCACGTCTCGATTCAAGGAGGCGGGCAACCCCACCGCGGCGTTCGCGGCAAACCTCTTCGGGGCGATGATCGGCGGATGCCTGGAGTACCTGTCGCTGCTGACCGGATACCGATTCCTGCTCATCGTCGTGGCCGTGATCTATCTCGGTGCGGTGCTCGTCGGCCGGCGTCACCTGTCAGCGACCGCGGTCCCCGCGCCCGGGGGATGACCGCCCCCCTGCCGCTGTGTACCCTGGGCGGGCTGTTCGCGGGCCTATAGCTCAGCTCGGTTAGAGCGCTTCCCTGATAAGGAAGAGGTCGGTGGTTCAAGTCCACCTAGGCCCACATGAAGAAACTGCTGATCGTCATCGCCCTCGCGGGCATCGGCTACCTGATCTATCGCCAGGTCATGGCCAGTCGCGCCGAGGACGACCTGTGGACCGAGGCAACCTCGGTCCCTGACCTCACCTAGTCGCCTAGGGTCAGCGCGTGAGCGCTGGCGAGGGGACGAGCGAGACCCCGGTGGGGGTCGTTCGCGGTAATCCGCGCGTCCTGGTGCTCGTCGCGGCGAACACCTTCAGCCAATTCGGCTCCGCCGTGGCCATGTTGGCCTTCTCCTACGTCTCCTACGTCATCACCGGCAGCCTCACTGCGACGGTGGCCAACATGGCCGCCTCCGCGTTGCCGGCTCTGATCCTCATCCGTCCTGCCGCGCGACTGACCCTGCGCTTCGACCTGCGGTGGCTCTGCGCAGTCCTGTCGCTAGCCAAGATGGTGCTCTTCCTGGGTGTGGGCATCCTCATCGCGAGCGGTTACATCAGCTTCTGGCTGCTCTTCGTCACCTCGCTCATCAACGGCGTCATCGGTGCATTCACGTTCCCGCCGTGGAACAACTTCCTGCGCCAGATTGCGCCGCCCGGGCGCGTGGCCGACCTGGACTCGATCATCATGTCGACGAGTGCATTCGCGGGGATCGTGGGCGTGCTGTGCGGCGGACTGATGCTCAACGCCTGGGGCGTCGCCAGCCTCTTCTACATCAATGCCCTGTCCTACGTGCTGTACGCCGTGCCCTTCGTACTCTTTCCCGCCGTTCGAGCGGTGGCATCAGGAGGCGGGCGTGCATCAATGCGCGAGGCCGCCCGCGTGATTCGAGACGAGGAAGCCCTGCGCCGATTCGGCATCTTGGCACTCGCCGTGCAACTCGTCGCGTGGCCGCTACTCAATCTCCTGCCTGACATCGCGACGAACATCGGGTCCAACCCGCTCTACTTCTCGCTCTTGCTGGCGGCGATCTATGCGGGTATGGCCCTGGTCGCACCCATCCTGGCAGTGCGCGAGAAGAAGTACTCGCACTGGCGGATCGCCATGGTTGCGTTGATCATCCTCATGCTGGCGACGATCACCGCGGGAGTCTCTCCCTTGATTGAGGAAAGCAGCGGACTGATCCTGCTCATGGTCGTCTTCGTCCCGCTGGGTATAGCACTCAACATGACCAGCGTGCTGTCATCCGCCGCGGTCCAAAGCGGCGCTCCCGATGAGCATGAGGCGAGCGTGCTCGCTGTCTATTCGGCGGCCATCACGGTCATCACACCAGTGGGCGCGTTGATCGTGGCGGGGATCGCCGATCTGACCGACGTCTGGGTCGCCGTGGTGGTGGAAGGCCTCGGGATCGGCGTACTCCTGGTCTTCCTGGCGACTCCCACAATGCGACGGCACTTCGATCATGCGCTGCACGACCGGCACCATGTGATCCACCGTCATGCCCAGCACCATGCCGTGGCGCGCACGCTTCCGGGAGAGATGGAGCCGGTCCGGCACGGCCACACCGATCCCGTAGCATCGGGGGGTCCTCAGGGGGCTTAGCTCAGTTGGTAGAGCGCTGCCTTTGCAAGGCAGAAGTCAGGGGTTCGAGTCCCCTAGCCTCCACGTCCATCCCCGATGACAGGATGCCTACATGCCGGAATCGAATCT
>CAINGG010000150.1 GCA_903848435.1 uncultured Actinomycetes bacterium
ACCCTGACCATCGGGTCGTTCAAGGCGGAGTCGGTCGATACCCACGCGCCGATGCCACCGAGGACGAGCAGCGGCACGGTCATGCCGATGAAGACCCAGGCGAAGACGCCCGCGGCTGACGAGCGCGCCGGCAGCACGCGCGACAGGTCGCATGCCTGCACGGTCCAGGAGATCGAGCCGCTCAGCCCCAGCCCCACCGCGAGGAGGAACGGGCCGACGGGGAATCCCTCCACCCCCGGCGGCGCGGGTGCCGGTGCCACCTGTGAGGCGCCGATGATCAGGCCGATGCTGATGACGAGCATGACCGCGCTGATCACCGTGCCGAGGATGCGCATGAGGCGCACGCCGACGATGACCACCGTCACTTCGATGGCGACGACAGCCGCGAGCGCCACGATGAAGGGAACGCCCAGCGAGGTGGCTAGTGCATCGACGCCGAAGAGATCGTTGAGGGCGTTGTAGGCGATGAGGCTGGCGATCAGGAAGATCTGCGGGACGACATTGAGCGCACCGAAGGCCAGGCGCCCGAGCGGCATCTGCGCCATGCCCGTGCGCGGGCCCCAGATCGAGATGAAGGCCACGGCGAGCGAGCCGATGACGACACCGGCCGCAAGACCCGCGAAGCCGATCGTGAAGCCGGGCCCGGCGGAGCCGCCCGCGGCGACCATGCCGGTGATGATCGTGCCGGGCGCGAGCAGCACGCCGGCCCAGGTCGCGCCCAGCGATCGAGGCGATCCGCTGCGCTCGGTCTCCGTAAGGCGCGCCTCATCTCCGACCTCGGTGTCGGCGATCGCAGACGAGTCAGCGTCCATGTGCCCGGACCCTAGACCTTCCCTAGGGGCAACGTGCCGATTTCGCCTCTAGTCGTAGCCGAGTTCGTGCAGGCGGTCGTCGTCGATGCCGAAGTGGTGGGCGATCTCGTGCACGACCGTGATGTTGACCTCCTCGACGACGTCGTCGTAGGTGTCGCAGATGCGCAGGGTCGGATTGCGATAGATCGTGATGCGGTCGGGGAGGGCCCCGGCGTAGGTCGAGTCGCGCTCGGTGAGTGCGACACCCTCGTAGAGGCCCAGGAGGTCCGGGTCATCCTCGGGGCCGTCCTCCTCGATCACGAAGATGACGTTGTCGACCAGTTTCGCGAGCTCCTCCGGCACCGCCTCGAGGGCCTCGGCGACGAGTTCCTCGAAGTGGGCGGGCGAGACCTCGATCACGGAGCCATTGTGCGCCAGCGGCCTAGGGCGCCGACACGGGCACGGCGCGAAAGACCCGGGTGTCACTGGTCAGCGCGTCGATGGTGACCGACCACGTCGGGCCGCTCCCCACGGGAATCGTCCACGAGTCGATCGCTTTGCCCGCTTGGGCATTGAAGTCCCGTGTGGGCACGGTCGCGAAGTCGTCGTAGAGGTAGACGACGTACGCGAGAGCTGGATCCGGGATCCTGACCCGGGCGGTGAGCGTCATCGGGGTTCCGGGCGGCGGCTGCCTCAGCACCTGCTCCGGTCCGGTGCCGTTCTGCACGCCCTCGCCGCTGACATTCGACGTCAGTCGCACCGGGATGGTGACACCCTGCGGGTCCACGACTCCAGTCACCACCGTGCCGTAGTTCTTCGGCCGATCGCGCAACGCGTAGACCGGGCCGCCGATGGCATTGGCCTGCTCGCGCGTGCGCGGGAAGGACGCGAACTCATACTTGTAGAGGTAGGGGATGTTGGGGCCGACGTTGTGCAGGCCGTTGTCACTGATGGTGATGGAGTCGGTGGCTCGGTACCGCGAGTCGGACAGCGGCCATC
>CAINGG010000151.1 GCA_903848435.1 uncultured Actinomycetes bacterium
ACCTCGGGCTCAGCGATCACCTACGGGAGCCCTGTCACAGGCAAGGTCACTGTCACGCGCCTTGCGAACGACAGCGCTGCCGCTCGCGAGTACGTCGGTATCGATTCCCCCTTGCTCGACACGTGGGCACGTATCGACGTGCGGATCGCACGTCTCGGCATCTGCTCGTAGGGGCACTCAGGGCTCGGATCTCGCGTCCCCCGATCCCTCCCGTCGATACGCGCCGGGAGTAAGCCCAAGAACCGCACGGAACTGCCGGGTGAAGGAACTCTGGTCATAGAACCCGCACGCCGCAGCGATCTCGCCCGCGGTGAGGTCGGTGGTCGACAGCAGGCGTACGGCGTGCTCGATGCGCAGGCGCTGAAGCACTCCGCGGGGCGACATGCCGAGCGTACGTCGGCACAGGCGCTCAAGCTGCGTCGTCGATAGGCCGGCCAGCTCAGCGATCTCATTCACTCGCCAGGAGTGGGCTATGTCTGATCGCACAGCATCAAGCGCTGAGGCCAAGCCCAGGTGGGCGCTGTCCATCTGGGACTGTAGGTCGACCGACATCACCGCTACGCCCAGCACGTCGCCATCGTCATCGACCAGACGCGACTTCGATGTCAGATACCAGCCGAGACGACCGTCGCCGCGCACGATGAGTTCCAGGTGCCCGGACAAGGGGCGACCCGTGCGCAGGACCTCGGCATCCTGTGCGGCGTACGACTGCGCGAGCTCGGGGGCGAAGAAGTCATTGACCGTGGCACCTCGGATATCGCGCGCGCGACGACCGACGCGCTCGGCGAAACCGCGGTTGACGTAGAGGTAGCGGCCGTCGACGTCCTTGGCGGCGGCCATCACCTGGGGGAGGCCGTCGACAAGGTCGACGAACGAAGCCAGCGCTCTGGCCTTTGGTATCGATTCGACACTCACGCGGTCACTGTGGCACAAGACGGGTACGGCGATTGGCGGTTCCCTAGACCCATGACCCTGGCTCCCGAGCACGCCCCCGAGACCCTGGCGCCCACGGCCGAGGCGCGTGCCGCCCGCCTACTCACCACCGCCCTCGCCGGCACCACGCGCAAGGAGCGGCGTCGCTCGCGTGCGCTCGGCCGCCTCCTCGCCGACGACGCCGGACGCGACCTGCTGCTCGATCTCACCGACCAGGTGCTGCGCATTCGCGATCGCAAGCGAGCGGCTCGCCGACTGCGTGACCTCGTGAAGAGCGGCGTGCCCCGCTCACTCGGACTTATCGATGGCACCGGCCTGCGCGTGCTCGGCCGCATCGCTCCCTTCGCCCCGCGCCTCGCTGAACGCGCGGTCGACTGGCGGGTCAATCGCGAGACGGCCGGCGTCATCCTGCCCGGCGAGAGCGCACCACTCGGTCGCTACCTTGCCAAACGGCGCAGCGAGGGCTTCGACCTCAACGTCAACGTGCTGGGCGAGGCGATCCTCGGCAACGACGAGGCAGACGCGCGCTTCGAGCTCGTTACCTCGCGCGTACGCCGCCCCGACGTGACCTACGTGTCGATCAAGATCTCGGCGCTGTGCGCCAACCTCGACGTCCTGGCCTGGGACGACTCCATGGCGCGCATCACCGAGCGGCTCGCCGCGCTCTACCGGGTCGCCCGGGCCAACGGAACCTTCGTCAACCTCGACATGGAGGAGCACCGAGACCTCGACCTCTCGGTGGAGGCGTTCATCACCGTGCTCGACCAGCCGGAGTTCCACGACATGCGCGCCGGAATCGTGCTGCAGGCCTACATCCCCGACTCGCACGAGGCCCTCGAGCGACTCCTCACCTGGGCCAATGCGCGCCATGCCCTCGGCCGTGCACCCATCAAGATCCGCTTGGTCAAGGGGGCCAACCTCGCGATGGAGCAGGTCGAGGCCGAGATGCACGACTGGCCGCAGGCGCCGTACTACTCCAAGGCCGACGTCGACGCGTCGTACAAGGCGATGCTGGAGAAGGCTGTGTCGCAGGTAGACCCGGGAGCCATCTGGCTCGGCGTCGCCTCGCACAACCTATTCGACGTCGCCTGGGCGCTGACGCTACGCGAGACGCTCGAGGATCCGTCGATGGTCGAGATCGAGATGCTCGAGGGCATGGCCCCTGCCCAGGCACGCGCCGTGCGCGACGAGGCCGGTTCGCTCCTGCTCTACGCGCCCGTCGTCGAGAAGGCCGACCGCGACGCCTCCATCGCCTACCTCTCGCGCCGGCTCGACGAGAACTCCGGCCCGGAGAACTTCCTGCGCTCCCTCTTCGACCTCACGCCCGACTCCCCCGCGTGGCAGCGCGAGCGAGACCGGTTCCGCACCTCCCTCGACCGGCGGCACGAGGTCGAAACGACGAGCCATCGCACCCAGGACCGGCGTACCGAGAAGGTCTCCTTCCCCGTCGACGGAACCTTCCGCAACGTGCCCGACACCGACTTCACGACACCGGGCAACCGCGCCTGGGCGGCCGACGTCCTCACTCGCGCCCCGCACGTCGAGCCCGAGCTCGTCACGACCACGGCGGGAGTCGATGACGCCGTGGCGCGTGCTCGCGCGGCACAGCAGCAGTGGCAGGCCATTAGCTGGCAGGAGCGGCGCGAGGTGCTCGCTCGCGTCGCCGAGGTGATGGAGTCGCATCGCGGCGACACCCTCGCCACCCTGGCGCGCACGACGGGCAAGACGCTGCGCGAGGGCGATCCGGAAATCAGCGAGGCAATCGACTTCACGACCTACGCCGCCCACCTGACGCTCGCGCATGAACGACTGACCGAACGCCTGGAGTGGCAGCCGCACTCGCTCGTGCTGATCGCCGGGCCGTGGAACTTCCCCTACGCCATTCCCGCCAGCGG
>CAINGG010000152.1 GCA_903848435.1 uncultured Actinomycetes bacterium
CAGGCCCCAGCGGTGCCGCGCGACGACGGTGATGAGGCAGGTCGTGATGACGAACGTGCCGGTCACCGCGATTCCGTAGGCCGACGCCAGGTTGGACGAGTCCTGGAAGCCGATCACCAGGCCGATGATGGCCACCATGAGCAGCCAGTTGACGAACGGGACATAGACCTGGCCGCGCTCATCCGATGAGGTGTGCAGCACGGTCATTCGCGGCAGGTAGCCCAGTCGGATGGCCTGCTGGGTCATCGAGAAGGCGCCAGAGATGACCGCCTGCGACGCGATGACGGTAGCGACCGTGGCGAGCACGATCATCGGGATCTGGAGCACTCCGGGGATCATGAGGTAGAACGGGTTGTCCACCGCCTTCGGATCGCGGAGCACGAGCGCACCTTGGCCGAGGTAGTTGAAATAGAGCGCGGGGGCGGCGATGAAGAACCACGAGATCCTGATTGGCCGGCGGCCGAACTGGCCCATGTCGGCATAGAGCGCCTCAGCACCCGTGACGCACAGGACAACCGAGCCCAGTGCGAGGAAGGCCATCAGCGGATCGCTGGCGATGAAGGAGACGGCGTACGTCGGGGAGATCGACATGAGGACCTCGGGTGACTGCACGAGGCTGGCCAGGCCGAAGATCCCGATGAGGATGAACCACACGAGCATGACCGGGCCGAAGAGTGCGCCGACCCGCCCGGTCCCGTAGCGCTGGATGACGAAGAGGCCCACCAGAAGCACCAGGGCGATGGGGACGACGAGGGAGGACAGGCTGGGCGCCACGATCTCCAGTCCCTCGACCGCCGAGAGCACTGACACGGCCGGCGTGATCATGCCGTCGCCGTAGAAGAGCGCGGCTCCGATGACTCCGAAGGCCATGATGACCACTGCGGAACGCCGCCGGCGAACAGCCGACGTCGCCAACGACGCCAGGGCCATGATCCCGCCCTCGCCCTGGTTGTCGGCTCTCATCACGATGAGCACGTACTTCACCGACACGATCAGCGTCAGGGTCCAAAAGACAAGTGACAATGCGCCGAACACCCGGTCTTCCGACATGCCCAGGTCGTGGGCGCCGTCGAAGATCTCGGAGAAGGCATAGAGAGGGCTCGTGCCTATATCGCCGAAGACCACTCCAAGAGCACCCAGGGCCAGGCGTCCGGAGCCACGCCGGGCTCGATGTCGCACGGTCACGGACGGTACTCCTTCTCGTGAGAGCCGGGCCGAAGTTCTCCTATCCGCTACCTGGGCCGGCATCGGTCGTTAGCCTTCGGCTGTTCAGGGAGGGTGCCATGGCCGCTGCATCTCGCGTTCCGCGCTCCGCACTCGTGGTAGCCCTGAGTGCCGCCACCCTGGGCATCATCTACGGCTACGACGGCTCCAATGTCGCCGGCGCCCAGCTCTATTTCGAGGACTACTTCGGCCTGCAGGATGACCAGGCCGCCGTCGAGACGATCGTCACCGCGACTGTCTACGGCGAGCTCATCGGCGCCCTCGCCGGGGGCTTCATCATCAATCGCATCGGGCGCAAGTCTTCGATCGTGGGCGTGGCCATCGGCTACGTGATCTTCTGCCTGCTCTGTGCCTTCTCCGTGACGCCCATGATGCTGGGCATCTGCCGTTTCTTCCTGGGCCTGACCATCGGCGTTTCACTCATCGCGGTGCCGATCTTCGTCGCCGAGTCCGTGCCGGCCCGCATTCGAGGCGCCACCCTCGTCGCCTACCAGGTCGCTGCTGTGGTCGGCATCATCCTGGGGTACCTCGGTGCACTCGCCCTGAGTGGATTGAACGAGAGCATCAACTGGCGCATCATGCTGGGGCTGGCTGCCGTGCCCGCCGTGCTTCTGATCCCCGCGCTGCTGCGACTGCCCGAGACCGCACGGTGGCTCGTGCTCAAGGGGCGGATCGCCGAGGCACGCGTCTCACTCGAGCGCACCGACCCGGATGCCGACGTCGATGCCGAACTCAGCGACATCCAGCAGGCGATCTCCAGCGAGAAGGGTGGCCGCATCAAGGAGATGTTGCGCAAGCCCTACCTTCGCGCGACCGTCTTCGTCGTCGGCTTGGGCTTCTTCATCCAGATCACCGGCATCAACGCGACTGTCGCGTACGGTCCCAAGATCTTCCAGGCCATGGGGATCGACACCAACACCGAGTCGATCCTCATGTCGACCCTCGTGCAGGGCATCGCGCTGGTCGCCGTGCTCGCCTCGATGACCGTGGTCGATCGCTGGGGACGCCGCCCCATCCTCCTGACCGGCATCACCATCATGATCGTGTCGCAGCTGGCCATGGTGCTGACCTTCGCGACCCAGCAGGGGTCGACATTTGCCACCGGCCAGGTCGTCCTGGGCTTCATTGGCCTGGCCGGCATCAACGTCGGATTCGTCTTCGGCTTCGGTGCCCTCGTCTGGGTTTACTCCAGCGAGAGCTTCCCGGCCCGCCTGCGCGGCTACGGATCCAGCGCCATGCTCGGCTCCGACCTGCTCGCCAACATCATCATCGCCCAGTTCTTCCTCACGATCCTGAGCACGATCGGCGGTGCATGGTCGTTCGGCATCTTCGCTATCCTCGCCGTGCTCGCATGGCTCTTCGTCTGGCGACTGGCGCCTGAGACGAAGGGCCGCGAGCTCGAAGAGATCCAGTCCTTCTGGGAGAACGGCGGCAAGTGGCCGGCGGAGCAGCAGGCGGGCGAGACAGGGAGGAGTCGCTGATGCTGCGGGCCGGAGTCGACCTGGGGGGCACCAAGATCCAGGTCGCGGTCGTCGATGTCGACGGCAACGTCATCGGCCAATGCCGCATCGCCACACCCCAGGACCGCGGCTCTTCGGGTGTCATCGACGCCATGGTGCAGTCCGTGCGCGACGCCATGGCTGACGCGAACGCCGATATGGGCTCACTCCTGGGCGTAGGTGTCGGATCACCCGGGCAGATCGACCACGATGCGGGCACCGTCAGCCACGCGGGCAACCTGCCCGACTGGCTCGGCACCGTCGCTGTCGCCGGACCCATGCGCACGG
>CAINGG010000153.1 GCA_903848435.1 uncultured Actinomycetes bacterium
CCCGACATTGCTCGGTCGACTGACGAGGTGCTCGGACCGGCCCTGCAGGCGATGACGGCCTACACGCACGGCCTGCAGCGCACCGCCGTATCGCTGGGCCCGCAGGATCGCTAGCGCACGGCGACCAAGGGATCCTTCAGCTCGACCATCAGCCCCTCGAGCACGAGAGGCAGCCCGCCGTTGTCCTTCACGGCCAGTCGCGTGCGGTCGATGGCCTCAAGCCGTCGAGCCGTATCCGATGGCACGCTCGTTGCTGCCTCCTGTTGCAACTGCGTACGCATCTCGTCGTTGACGAGGGCGACACCGGCGCCCATCTGCAGCACCAGCACATCGCGGTAGTAGGAGAGCAGGTCGAGCAGGGCGCGGTCCACCTGGTCACGGACTGCCCGCGTGCGGCGGCTCTTCTGCATCTTCTGCAAGTCCTTCATGGGCTTGGAGAGCAACTTGTCGTAGCGCGCCTTGGTGACGCCCTCCGCTCCGTCGCCGTAGGCGCGACGCAGCTCCTCCTCCTCCTCGGCATCCAGCACGTCGGTCAGCGCGCTGGCGTCCTCCATCGCCGACGAGAGGAGCTCGCCCGCGGCGATGAAGCAGGCCGACAGGTCGCGCAACGCACCGGGTATGCGCAGGATCTCCTGCCGGCGAAGGCGGGCTCCCTCGTCGGTGGCCAGCGCCCGCGCGCGGCCGATGTGCCCCTGGGAGGCTCGCGCCGCGAAGGCAGCCATCGCGGGGTCCACGCCGTAGCGCTCCTGCAGGGCGGCGGCCACTTCGGGCGTGGACGGCGTGCGCAGATTGACCGTGCGTACGCGCGAGCGGATGGTCGGCAGGACGTCTTCGGCGCTCGGCGCGCACAGGATCCACACCAGGTGGGGCGGAGGTTCCTCGAGCACCTTGAGCATCATGTTGGCGGCCTGGTCGGTGAAGCGGTCGGCGTCTTCGATGATGACGATGTGCCAGGGAGCGTCCGCGGGAACCACCGCAGACGTGCGCAGGAGTTCGGTCAGG
This sequence comes from uncultured Actinomycetes bacterium, assembly GCA_903848435.1. GTDB lineage: Bacteria > Actinomycetota > Actinomycetes > S36-B12 > S36-B12 > Mxb001. The sequence continues at coordinate 1,003 of CAINGG010000153.1, forward strand.
TCCTCGACGCCGTAGCTCAGCGTCTCCGAGCGCACGATCTCGACATCGGGATGCGTGCCCGTGCGCGCACCGCGGCAGATCGAGCACGTACCGCAACCCCGATCAGGGCATTGCAGTGCCGATGCGAAGGCAGCCGCGGCGGTCGAGCGGCCTGATCCGGGCGGGCCGGTGATCAGCCAGGCGTGCGTCATGCCCGGCCCGGCATCGAGGCCGAGCACGGCGGCATCAACCGCCCGCGCGAGTTCCTCGACAGCTGCATCCTGGCCGATGAGCGAATCCCAGGCGGTCATCACGCGTCCTGCACGAGGCCCTCGACCACGACCGTGATCTCGACAGCCAGGTCTTCGGCCGGACGCGACGCATCGAGCACGAGATAGCGGTCCGGATCGGTGGCCGCGATGTCAAGGAAGCCCTGGCGCACGCGCCGATGCCACTCGAGGGGCTCGGACTCCAGGCGATCGGGCCCGACCACTCGGGCCAGGCCGATCTGCGGGTCGACGTCGAGCAGGATCGTCAGGTCGGGGCGCAGCCCGCCCGTCGCCCACAGGCTCAACTCGGCGACCTTCTCAAGACCGAGGTCGCGACCCACGCCCTGGTAGGCGACGGAGGAGTCCATGAAGCGGTCGCTGATGACGATGTCGCCGCGCTGAAGCGCCGGACGGATCACTCGCGCTGCGTGATCGCCGCGCGAGGCAGCGAAGAGGAGCGCCTCCGCGCGGTCGTCGAGGCCGGTGTTGGCAGGGTCGAGCAGGATGCCGCGGATCGCCTCGGCCGCTGGCGTGCCCCCCGGCTCGCGCGTACGCACGACAGTGTGACCACGGGATGCGAGGTAGTCGGCAAGGGCCGCCGACTGCGTGGACTTGCCGGCACCCTCCCCGCCCTCGAAGACGAAGAAGAGCCCCGGTGCGTTCGGCCCCTCGATCACAGCGCGAGCCTACGGCGCTCGTCGCGGACTAGAACGCGGCCGGGGGTGAGGCGGCCATGATGGCCGCCGTCGACAGCGACGGGGCAGCCTTGGCTGCCGTCTTCTTGGCCGGCGCCTTCTTCGCCGCCTTCTTGGCGGGCGCCTTCTTGGCCGCCTTCTTGGCGGGCGCCTTCTTGGCCGCCTTCTTCGGCGCGCGCTTGGCGGTCTTCTTCACCGGCCCGCGAGCGCGGCGGTCGGCCAGCAGCTCGTACGCGCGGTCGGGGGTGATGGTCTCGGGGTCATCGTCGCGGCGCAGGGAGGCGTTGACCTCGCCGTCGGTCACATAGGGCCCGAAGCGACCCTCCTTGAGCACGACCGGTCGCTCGCTCACCGGGTCATTGCCGAGTTCCTTGAGCGGGGGAGCCGAAGCGGCCCCACGACGCAGCTTGGGCTGCGCGAGCAGCGCCAGCGCCTCGTCGAGCGTCGTCGCGAAGATCGCCTCCTCCGACGCAAGTGACCGCGACTCCTTGCCCTTGAGGATGTAGGGACCGTAGCGACCGTTCTGTGCGGTGATGTCGACGCCGTCTGCGGGATCCACGCCGATGACGCGCGGCAGCGAGATCAACTGCAGTGCTTCCTCGAGGGTGACCGTGTCGAGCGACATGGTCTTGAAGAGAGACCCCGTGCGTGGCTTGGCCGACTTGGGGGCGCCGTCCTCGAGGACCTCCGACACGTAGGGGCCGTAGCGCCCGGCGCGGGCAATGACCATGCGGCCGGTCTCGGGGTCCGTGCCGAGCTCGCGCTCCCCCGAGGGCTGCGACAGCAACTCCTCGGCCTTGGCGGCGTCGAGTTCGTCCGGGGCGACGTCGTCGGGGATCGACGCGCGCTCCTCGCCACGCTCGACGAAGGCGCCGTAGCGCCCGACACGGACCACCGCGTCGGTGCCCGTGATGGGGAACGTCGACAGGCCGCGCGCATCGATCGCGCCGAGGTCGGAGCACAGGTCGAGCACTCCGCGGAAGTCCGCGCCGTCCATGTGACCGCCGCGCCAGAAGGTCTCGAGGCGCTCATTGCGATGCGAGTCACCGCTGGCGATCGAATCGAGTTCCTCCTCCATCTTGGCGGTGAAGGCGTAGTCGACCAGCTCGCTGAAGTGCTCCTCCAGCAGCCGGATGACCGCGAACGCGATGAATGACGGGACGAGCGCCGAGCCCTTCTTCCACACGTAGCCGCGATCGACGATCGTGCCCATGATGGCGGCGTAGGTGGACGGGCGACCGATGCCCAGCTCCTCGAGCTTGGCGGTCAGCGATGCCTCGGTGAAGCGAGCCGGCGGATTGGTCGAGTGCCCGTCGGGCTCCAGGCCCAGCAGCGTGACCGACTGGCCCTCCTTGAGCACCGGCAGCACGCGCTCCTTGTCGTCGTCGCTCTCTTCCTCGCGGGTGTCCTCGTAGGCGGCCTTGAAGCCAGCGAAGAGGGTGACGGTGCCCGACGCCGTGAACTCCACGTCACGACCATCGGAGGCCGTGGCGCCGATGCGGACCGTGGTGGTGGCGATGCGCGCATCCGCCATCTGCGAGGCGACCGTGCGCTTCCAGATCACGTCGTAGAGCGCGAACTCATCGGCGCTCAGCTCGCCCTTGACGTCGGCGGGCAGCCGGAAGCTGTCACCTGCGGGTCGAATCGCCTCGTGTGCCTCCTGCGCGTTCTTCACCTTGCGGTCGTAGCGTCGCGGGGCGTCCGCCACGTGGTCAGCGCCGAAGAGCTCACGGGCCTGGGTGCGGGCCGCATTGACGGCCTGCTCCGACAGCGTCGTCGAGTCGGTACGCATGTAGGTGATGTAGCCACGCTCGTAAAGCCCCTGCGCCACGCGCATCGTGCGCTGGGCATTCCAGCGGAATCGCCGCGAGGCCTCCTGCTGGAGAGTTGAGGTCATGAACGGCGCGTAGGGACTGCGCTTGCCGGGCTTCTCGACAACCGAGCGCACGGAGTACGACGCCCCGGCCAGGGCAGCGGCCAGCTCGATGGCCCCGGCCTCGCCGAGCACCATGACGTCGTCCTTGCTGGACAGCCGGCCCTGGTCGGTGAAGTCCTTGCCCGTGGCCAGTCGGCGCCCCTCCACCTGCACGAGGCGTGCGCTGAAGGACCCGGGATCGAAGGTGGCCGACAGATCCCAGTAGGACGAGGGCACGAAGGCAATGCGCTCGCGTTCCCGGTCGACGACCAGGCGAACGGCCACCGACTGCACGCGACCGGCCGAGCGGGCCTCGCTGCCGATCTTCTTCCAGAGCACCTCGGAGACGGGGTAGCCGTAGAGGCGGTCGACGATGCGACGGGTCTCCTGCGCGTCGACGAGCTTCATGTCGAGTTCGCGGGTCTGATCGAGGGCGTCGGCGATGGCATGCTCGGTGATCTCGTTGAAGACCATCCGGCGTACGGGCACCTTGGGCTTGAGCACTTCGAGCAGGTGCCACGCAATGGCCTCGCCCTCGCGGTCCTCGTCTGTCGCGAGGAGGAGTTCATCGGCCTTGGCGAGCTTGCGCTTGAGCTCGGCGATGACCTGGCGCTTGTTGGCGTGCACGACGTAATAGGGGATGAAGCCCTCGTCGGTGTCGACGGCGTACTTCGCCCAGGTCTCCTTGCGCAGCTTCTCGGGCAGCTCGGAGGCCTTGCTGGCCAGGTCGCGTACGTGGCCGATGGAGGCCTCCACCTCGAAGGTGCGGCTGTCGGCGCGGTTGAGATAGCCCGCGATCGTCTTCGCCTTGGCCGGCGACTCCACGATGACGAGCACACGCTCCGATGCCACGGACGACTCCACTTCTCTTCACTCCCACCGGGCGGCGGGGTCTGCCGGGGGAGTGTGCGGGGTCGGGGGGCACCCCTGTC
>CAINGG010000154.1 GCA_903848435.1 uncultured Actinomycetes bacterium
CAGTCGCTCATGCCGGTGCTCCGGCTGCGCATGGCCGCACCGTCGGTGCTCGTTGATGTCGGCGGTATCGCCGAGATGAACGGCGTGTCCGACGGTGGTGACCACATCCTCATCGGCGCCAACACCACGCATCACGACGTGATGAACAACGATCTCGTGAAGCAGAACGCCGGACTGCTCGCCATGACGGCAGCAACGGTGGCGGATCCGCAGATCCGGCACCGCGGCACCCTCGGGGGCTCGCTGGCCCACGCGGACCCGGCTGGCGACCTGCCGACCGCCGCACTGGCCCTCGACTGCGTGATGGTGGCGCAGGGCCCGAAGGGTCGTCGTGAGATCGCGGCGAAGGACTTCTTCGTGGACTACTTCACCAGCGCCCTCGAGCCCGACGAGATCCTCGTCGCGATCAAGGTGCCCAAGATGGGCTCTGACTGGGGCTACCACTACGAGAAGTTCAACCGCACCGCTCAGGCCTGGGCCACGGTTGGCGTTGCCGCCGCGGTGAAGCGCCAGAACGGCACGATCACCGAGGCCCGCGTCGCGCTCACCAACATGGGGCCCTCCCCCATCCGGGCGAGCTCAGTCGAGTCGGCTCTCGCGGGCGCGGCCGCATCGAGCGATGCCATCGCTGCTGCGTCGTCCAGCGCAGCTGACGGCACCCGCCCGACGAGCGACCTGCATGCAACGGCGGAGTTCCGCGAGCACCTCGCTCGCGTGCTCACCAAGCGCGCGGTCGCCCAGGCGGCCGGCGTCTAGCACTCCAGCACAAAGCAGTGGGGCCGGTCCGAAGGGGCCGGCCCCACTGCTTTGCTCGTTGAGTGGCGGGTTGTGCGGTCGTCTTGCGGCGTGTCGGGCAGCACAACCCGCCACTCAATGCCTGAGGTGATGGGGCTAACCGGCCGGGGTCTCGATCACGAAGTCCGGCGACTCCGCACCATCGGCCGCCGGGATGCGCGCGGTGAGCACGGCCCCGCTGCGCACTCCCGGCGCCAACTCCCAGGTGCCGCCCAGGGCGCTGCACCATGCGGTGATGATCGACGCGCCGAGCCCCGGCTCAGCTGCCTCCGAGTCCAGGAGTCGCCCGTCGTTGGACACGGTGAGGACGATGTAGGCGCCGTCGAGCTCGACGGAGACACGCGTGCGATCCGCCCGGCCGTGCTTGACCGCGTTGAGCAGGGCCTGCTCGCACATGCGATAGAGCCCCAGCAGGATCGCCGGCGAGGCGATAGTGCGATCGAGGTCCACCGCGTCCGCCACGGTCACCTCGGTGGTCATGGCTGGCTCGTACTGCTGCGCCAACTGCCTGAGGGACGCCTGCAGGTCGACGTGGTCGAGGTTGGGCCCGAGGGCGAGCATGACGTCGCGGAGCTCGTCGGAGTGGATGGAGTCCAGGCGCGAGATGACGCGGAGAATCCTCGTCTGTTGATCGTGATCGCTGTCTCGGGCGACGCCTTGCAGGATGAGGGACGACGTCACGAGCTCGGACTGGAACTGGTCGTGCAGGATGCGGCCCACTTGCCGACGGATCCGCTCGTCGGCAGACAGGAGGTCTCGGCGCTGCTGCTCGGCCAGAACGCGCAACTCCTCCGCCCGCACGCGCTGTGCATCCAGCCTGTTGAAGAGACTTCCCACGAGGACGCTGATGACAATGATCCCGCCGCTTGCGCGCAGGAAGAAGAGGTAAC
>CAINGG010000155.1 GCA_903848435.1 uncultured Actinomycetes bacterium
GTCGTCTGCTCGCCCGAGGAGGTCGCCGGCATCCGGGCCGCGCTGCGCGCCCAGCTGCCCGATCGTGCCGACGACACAGTGCTCATCACTCCCGGGGTGCGGCCGGCGGGCGCCGACCTCGCCGACCAGCGCCGCGTTGCCACCCCCGCCGAGGCGTTGGCCCGCGGTGCGGACCTGCTCGTGATCGGCCGTCCGATCACCGGCGCGGCGGACCCGGCAGCGGCCGCAGCGCTCATCGTCGAGGAGATCGCGGATGCCCCCTGAGGCAGCCGCCTTCGACGCCGATGCCAAGGCCCGCGGTCGTGCTCGGGCGCTGGCTGCGCGGCAGCAGCGAGCGCAAATCAAGCGCGACCTGCGCTCGGGCACGGTGACCGTCGATGAGGTCCTGTCCGAGCGTCTGGCCGATCCGGTTGTCGGGCGCATGCGGGTGACGGACCTGTTGGAGTCCCTGCCTGGCGTCGGCCCTGTGCGGGCAGCCGACGTCCTGCAACGCTGCTCCATCGCGTCGTCGCGGCGATTGCGCGGCCTCGGTGAGCATCAGGTGGCCGGGATCCTCAGGGAGACGGGCAGGGGGCTGCGATGACCGGGCGCCTGCTGGTGCTGTCGGGCCCCTCGGGTGTCGGCAAGTCCAGCATCGTCAACTACCTGCGGGCGCACCATCCCGATATCGCCTTCTCGGTCTCCGTGACGACACGCTCGCCGCGGCCCGGGGAGGTCGATGGTGTGCACTACCACTTCATCGATCGCGCTGCCTTCGAGCGCATGGTGGCCGACGGTGAACTCCTGGAGTGGGCCGAGTTCGCAGGCAACCTCTACGGCACGCCCGCGGCACCCGTGCGCGAGGCCCTCGACGCCGGTACCCCGGTGGTCGTCGAGATCGAGCTACAGGGCGCGCGACAGGTGCGCAGTAGTGCGCCGGATGCCCTTCAGGTCTTCCTCGCCCCGCCCTCGTGGGACGTCCTCGTCGACCGACTCCAGGGCAGGGGGACGGAGGCCCCGGAGGTCATCGAGCGGCGCCTCGACACGGCGCGCGTGGAACTCGCCTCCGAGGGGGAGTTCGACCGCAGTGTCGTCAACGACTCCGTCCCGAGGGCCGCCGAGGAGATCGTCGGCCTGCTCACGGGGTAGACTCCTCTCCGCGCCAGATCCGGCGCTGTGAGTCGCCCCGGGCGACTCCGCCTCGCGAAAGGTCGTTCCATGTCCGGCTCCGTGCGCCCCGAGGGCATCACCTACCCGCCCATCGACGACCTGCTCGACAAGTCCGATTCCAAGTACTCGCTGGTCATCTACGCCGCGAAGCGCGCACGCCAGATCAACGCCTACTACTCCCAGCTGGGAGAGGGCCTGCTCGAATACGTCGGCCCGCTGGTCGAGACCCATGTCCAGGAGAAGCCGCTGTCCATCGCCATGCGTGAGATCGACGCCGGCCTGCTCACCTCCGAGCCGTTCGACCCCGCACTCGAGGTCGTGAGCGTCGACTACGCCGGCACCGGAGACGAGGACTTCAGCTGACCTCCCGCGTCCTTCTGGGCGTCTCGGGAGGCATCGCCGCCTACAAGGCGTGCAGTCTCCTGAGGCTCTTGCGCGAGGAGGGCCACGACGTTCGCGTCGTCCCCACCGACTCTGCCCTTCGTTTCGTCGGCGCCCCCACATGGGAGGCGCTCTCCGGTCACCCGGTTTCCACGCAGGTCTGGGACGACGTTGCCGACGTGCAACACGTGCGACTCGGCCAGTGGGCAGACGTCGTCATCGTCGCGCCCGCCACGGCCAACACCATCGCGCGAGCGGCTGCAGGCATCGCCGATGACCTGCTCACCACGTCGCTGCTCACGGCCACCTGCCCCGTCGTGATGGCACCCGCGATGCACACGGAGATGTGGCTGCACCCGGCCACCCAGGCCAACGTCGCCACCCTTCGGGCTCGCGGAGTCACCGTGCTCGATCCGGCGGTGGGCCGCTTGACCGGTGCCGATTCGGGCCCGGGCCGCCTACCCGAGCCCGCCGACCTGGCGCGAGTCGTCGAGGAGATCCTCGCCGGAGGCGCCACGCACGACCTTGCGGGGCGCCGCATCGTCGTCTCGGCTGGGGGCACGCGTGAGCCGCTCGATCCGGTCCGCTTCCTCGGCAACCGCTCGAGCGGTCGCCAGGGCTGGGCCCTAGCCCGTCGTGCACGCGCGCGGGGGGCCGACGTCGTCCTCGTGGCCGCGCATGTCGACCAGCCCGCGATCCCAGGCGTGCGAACCGTCCACGTCGGCACGGCAGCGCAGATGCACGCCGCGATGGTGGCGGAGAGCGCCGGCGCCGACGCGATCGTCATGGCGGCTGCCGTCGCCGACTTCCGGCCCGCTGGCTACTCCGAGAGCAAGATCAAGAAGGCCGATGATGGCTCCGAACCCGAGCCGGTCATGCTCGTGCGCAACACCGATGTCCTCGCCGATCTCGTGGCTCGACGGCATCCGGGTCAGGTGGTCGTGGGCTTTGCCGCCGAGACTGCGGCCGGTGCCGACGACCTCCTCGCCCTGGGCCGGGCGAAGCTCGCACGCAAGGGCTGTGACCTGCTGGTCGTCAACGATGTCTCCGAGGGCCGCGTCTTCGGCCTCGACACCAACGATGCCGTGATCCTTGGTGCAGATGGGACGATCGTGGCGGATGCCCACGGCAGCAAGGAGTCCCTGGCTGATGCCATCTGGGATGCCGTCGTGAAGCGACTGGCCTGAGGCGAATGGTCGCGCTGGTCAGGTAGGGTCGGAGCGCGTCTTGAGCGCCAGCGCGAAGCCCCGGCTTGCTGGCCGGCAACCCTCCGACCGCGGTGGGGTGCCCTGGGTGATGACGCGGCTGGACCACCCCGGTCCGGCAAGCGCGGTACGGCGCTCGACAGGCATGGAGGCAGCACGTGGCACGTCGTTTGTTCACCTCGGAGTCCGTGACCGAGGGTCACCCCGACAAGATGGCCGACCAGATCAGCGATGCCATTCTCGACGACTTGCTGCGTCAGGATCCGCGCAGCCGTGTCGCTGTCGAGACCTTGCTCACCACCGGTCAGGTGCACGTTGCAGGGGAGGTGACCACCGAGGGATTCGCCGATGTCATGGGCATCGTGCGCGACGTGGTCAAGGAGATCGGCTACGACTCGTCTGAAAAGGGGTTCGACGGCAACTCCTGCGGTATCTCCGTGTCGATCGGCGCTCAGTCGCCTGACATCGCCCAGGGGGTCAATGACGCCATCGAGGAGCGTGAAGGACTCAGCGGCGACCCGCTCGACCGGCAGGGAGCTGGCGATCAGGGGTTGATGTTCGGCTACGCGACCGATGAGACGCCCAGTCGCATGCCGCTGCCGATCCAGCTGGCCCACCGCCTCGCCGAGCAGCTCACCGCCGTCCGCAAGGATGGCCGCCTTCCCTACCTGCGTCCGGACGGCAAGACCCAGGTCACGATCGAGTACGACGAGAACGACCAGCCCGTACGCATCGACACCGTCGTCGTCTCCAGCCAGCATGCGGCTGATGTCGACCTCGCCACGCAGCTTGCCCCCGAGGTCCGCAAGCACGTGGTCGATCCCGTGCTCGAGCAGATCGAACTCTCCAGCGATGGTTACCGGCTTCTCGTCAATCCCACGGGACGCTTCGAGGTTGGCGGTCCCATGGGTGATGCCGGCCTGACCGGGCGCAAGATCATCGTCGACACCTACGGCGGCATGGCCCGTCACGGCGGCGGCGCCTTCTCCGGCAAGGATCCCTCCAAGGTCGACCGCTCTGCCGCCTATGCGATGCGCTGGGTGGCCAAGAACGTCGTCGCTGCCGGCCTGGCCAAGCGCTGCGAGGTGCAGGTGGCCTACGCGATCGGCAAGGCCCACCCGGTCGGCGTCTTCGTCCAGACCTTCGGCACCGGCGTACTGCCCGACGAGCGGATCCAAGAAGCCGTGCTCGAGGTCTTCGACCTGCGGCCGGCCGCGATCATCCGCGACCTCGACCTACTGCGCCCCGTCTACCGCCCCACCGCTGCCTACGGCCACTTCGGCCGGGATCTCCCGGGCTTCACGTGGGAGCGCACCGATCGGGCGGACGCGTTGACGTCGGCGGCGGGGGTCTAGCGCCGCCGCCCGCTTCAGCCTGTCGCACCCGACTGGCACGATCAGGGCGTGGCCCCGGTAGCTCGCGTCATCGTCGATGTGTCGTTGCCGCATCTCGACCGGGTCTTCGATTACGCGATACCCGACGCCCTGGCCGACGATGTCGTCATCGGCGCGCGAGTGCGCGTCCGCTTCGCCGGGCGCCTGGTTGACGCATTCGTCACCGATCTCGCCGACTCCAGTGAGCATCGGCTGCAGCCTCTCCAGCGAGTGATCACCTCCTACCCGGTGCTGACACCCGAGATGCTGGCCCTGTGCCGGGCGGTGGCGGATCGCTACGGCGGATCCCTGCCCGATGTCCTCCGCGCGGCGATTCCGCCGCGCCACGCGCGAGCCGAGGCCGGCCTGCTCGGGGCGCCCACCGAGCCCACGGCCGTGCCTGTCCTCAGCCCATCCGGTGCATGGTCGTCCTACGCCGGAGGCGACACCCTCGCCAGTCGCGTCGCGTCAGGCGAGACGGGGTGGCGGGCCGTGCTGACGTGCGCACCGGCGGGGTCGGTCGACCCAGCCGGCGATTGGCCCGCGCTGCTGGCCGAGCTTGCCGGCCTCGCGGCACCGCACCACGGCGTGGTGATCGTGGTTCCTGACGCACGCGACCTGGCTCGTGTCGATGGCGCGCTCACCGCCCTGCTCGGTGCCGGGCACCACGCGGTGCTGTCTGCCGACCTGGGACCCCAGCGGCGCTACGCGGCGTTCCTGTCCGTCCTGACCGGACGCGTCCGCATCGTCCTCGGCACTCGGGCGGCCGCATTCGCCCCCGCCATCGCCCCCGGGTTGCTCATCGTCTGGGACGACGGCGACGAGTCGTTGAGCGAGCCGCACGCGCCCGGCTGGCATGCCCGCGAGGTGCTGGCCCTGCGATCCAGCCTGTCGGGGGCGGCGCTCGTGTCGGCAGGTTTCACGCGCACGTGCGAGACGCAACTGTGGGTCGACACTCGCTGGGCGGCGGCCATCACTCCGCGTCGCGACACCCTGCGCCGCATCGCGCCACGCGTGCTCGCCGATGACTCCGCGCAAGACTCCGGGCCGGCGCGCCTGCCGCACCGGGCCTGGGACGTCGCCAAGAAGTCGATTGCCGAGGGTCCCGTGCTCGTGCAGGTTGCCCGCCGCGGCTACGTTCCCGCCCTTGCGTGCCAGGACTGCCGAACGGCCGCGAGGTGCGCGGCGTGCGCCGGGCCGCTGGGGCTGGGATCGACCGGCGCGGCGCCGACCTGCCGATGGTGTGCGACCCCCGCTGCGGGATGGCGCTGTGCAGCCTGCGGATCCGGACGACTGCGGGCTATCACGGTGGGAAGCCGGCGCACGGCGGAGGAACTCGGGCGCGCCTTTCCCGGCGTCCCCGTCGTGACATCCGGTGGCGACCGCGTGCTCGACGTCGTGAGCGACGAGCCCGCGCTCGTCGTGGCCACGCCCGGTGCCGAGCCGGTTGCTACCGGTGGCTATTCGGCCGTGCTCATCCTCGACGCGCACCTGCACCTGTCGCGCGTCGCGTTGCGCGCGGGGGAGGAGACGGCCCGTCGATGGTTCGCCGCCGCTGCCCTAGCGCGACCGAGGGCACCTGTTGTCGTGGCCGCCGATGCCGCGACGACCCTCGTGCAGGCGCTCATACGTTGGGATCCGGGGTGGCTTGCCGCACGCGAACTCGCCGAGCGCGCGGCCCTCGCCATGCCGCCCAGCACGCGAGCGGCCACGCTGGTCGGCTCACCGGCCGCGGTCGATGCTGCCGCATCAGCCCTTCCCGCGACCGTGCGCAGGCACGGTCCGCTGCCGGCCGGCGACCGCGTGCGGCTGCTGCTCACCTCGTCCCGGGCCGAAGGCGATGCGATGTCGCAGGCGCTGCACGACATCGCAGCGACGCGCAGTGCCCGCAAGGATCCCGACCCGCTCGTCATCGCCGTCGACCCGCTCGACTGGGGATCGGACTGAGGCCTCCTAGACTGGTCGCCTCACCGCGAAGGAGCCGCACGTGGCCGTCCAGCCCATCCGCCTATTCGGCGATCCGGTCCTGCGGACACCGGCTGCGCCTGTCGAGACCTTCGACAAGGAACTCCGGCGGCTCGTCCAGGACCTCACCGAGACGATGCGTGATGCGCCGGGCAGCGGGCTTGCCGCGCCGCAGATCGGCGTGTCCCTGCGCGTATTCACGTGGTGGGCCGACGAAGAACTCGGCCATCTGTGCAACCCCGTCATCGACCTATCCGACGAGATCCAAGATGGCGAAGAAGGATGCCTTTCCATCCCTGACCTGGCGTTCGACACCAAGCGCGCGATGCGCGTGGTCGCCAAGGGATTCAACGAGCATGGCGAGCCAGTCGTCATCGAAGGCAGCGACCTCCTGGCGCGGATCATCCAGCACGAGACCGATCACCTCGACGGCATCCTCTTCGTCGATCGGCTCGACCCTGAGACGCGCAAGACCGCCATGAAGGCCATTCGCGAGGCCGAGTGGTTCGGCGAGCAGCCGCCCGAGGTGCGCATCAGCCCGCACACCGTGTCCGCTCGGTGGCTGTGACCCATGCGCCTGCTATTCGCAGGCACCCCGCGTGCCGCGGTGCCCTCCCTCGACGCGCTGACACGCTCGCAACACGAGGTTGTCGCCGTACTCACGCGCCCTGACACGGTGGCCGGGCGCGGCAGGCAGCCCGTGCGCAGCCCGGTGGCCGAGCGGGCTGACGCCCTCGCCATCCCCGTCTGGACCTCGTCCCCGCGCGATGCGGATTTCGTCGACCGGCTCATCGACCTAGAGGTCGACTGCTGCCCGGTCGTCGCGTACGGCGCCCTGATCCCGCCATCTGCCCTGGGCGTCCCCGTGCACGGATGGGTCAACCTGCACTTCTCGCTCCTGCCCGCGTGGCGCGGCGCCGCACCGGTTCAGCACGCGATCATGCACGGCGATGCGCACACGGGCGCGACGACCTTTCGGCTTGATCCGGGCCTCGACACGGGCCCGGCATTGATGAGCGCGCATCTCGACCTCGGCCCGCGCGATACCAGCGGCGAGGTCCTCGACGCTCTCTCCGTGGTCGGGGCCGACCTGCTCGTCGCGACGATGGACGGCCTTGCCGCAGGCACACTGCACCCCGTGGCCCAGGCCGATGAGGGAGTCACCTACGCCCCCAAGATCGACGTCGACGACGCCAGGATCGACTGGACACGGGATGCGACATCGATCGATCGGCTCGTGCGCGCATGCACGCCGGCCCCCGGAGCATGGACGACGTTTCGCGGCGAGCGCATCAAGGTCGGTCCCGTCACCTTCGCAGGCGAGGGGGGCTTGGCCCCGGGCGAAGTGCGCGCGGGTCGGTCGCAGGTGATCGTCGGCACGGCGACGGGCGCCGTGGCGCTGGGCGAGGTGACGCCCCAGGGCAAGCGGCCCATGGCCGCGTCCGACTGGGCCCGCGGTGCCCGACCGGCCACCGGCGAGGCTCTCGCGTGACAGCACGGTCCCGCTCGCGCCGTTCGACGGCCCGCGGAGCGGCGTACGACCTGCTGCACGCCGTGCACGTCGACGATGCCTACGCCAACATCGCGATGGCCGAGATCCTGTCGGGCGCTCAACTCGACACCCGTGATGCCGCACTGGCCACCGAACTTGCCTATGGCACCCTGCGCGGCCAGGGGCTCTACGACGCGATCCTGGCGACCTGCGTCGACCGACCCCTCGATCGACTCGACGGCCGTCTCCTCGACATCCTGCGCATGGGCACTCATCAACTCGTCGCCATGCGCGTGCCGGCGCACGCGGCCGTGGGGGAGTCCGTCGCCCTCGCTCGAGACGTCGCGGGTGAGGGCCCGGCCAAGCTCGCCAATGCGGTGCTGCGCCGCGTCGCCGAGGGTGGCGACATCCATGCCTGGATTTCCCGGGTGGCTCCCGGCGATGACACCAACGCCCTGGCGATGTCGACGTCGCACCCGGCCTGGATCGTGCGCGCCCTGAGCCAAGCGCTCGCCGCGCATCCGCCGTCCGACGAGCCGCACTCAGCGTCCCTGCGTGCGCTGCTGGACGCCGACAACGCCCCGGCGCGCCCCGTGCTCGTCGCCCGACCCGGTCGCATGGAGGCCGCCGAGCTGCAGGGACTGCCTGGCGTGCGCCCTGGCGACTGGTCTCCCTACGCGGGCATCCTCGAACAGGGTCGACCCGAGGATCTCGCCCCGATTCGGGATGGTCGCGCCGGAGTGCAGGACGAGGGCAGTCAGTTGGTTGCGCTCGCGGTGGCCGAGGCCCCCATTGACGGCCGCGACGAGACGTGGGTCGACATGTGCGCGGGCCCCGGCGGCAAGGCGGCGCTCCTCGCGGGGCTGGCGCGTCAGCGCGGGGCGCGGCTCACGGCCGTCGAGCCGCATCGGCACCGCGCAGATCTCGTACGCCGAACCCTGGGTGACCGAGCCGACATCATCGTCGGGGATGCCCGCGATTCCATCGCCGCGGGCAGCGCTGACCGAGTGCTTGTCGACGCGCCGTGCACGGGGCTGGGCGCCTTGCGCCGACGACCGGAGTCGCGCTGGCGTCGTACCCCGGATGACCTGGCCACGCTGGGACCCCTTCAGCGCGAGCTCCTGGCCGCGGGGATCCAAGCCGCCCGGCCCGGGGGCGTCATCGGCTACGTGACCTGCTCGCCGCACGTCGCCGAGACCGATCGCGTCGTCGAGGACGTCCTGCGTGCGCGCGGCGATGTCGAATGGCTCGATGCGCGACCCCTCCTGCCGGGGGTGCCCGCTCTGGGCGCCGGTCCCGCCGTGCGCCTATGGCCGCACGTGCACGGCACCGATGGCATGTATCTCGCGCTGCTGCGCCGGCGTGGCTGACTCGGGTCGGCGGTACCCTCGCGACGTGCGCATGCAGATCTCCCCGAGCCTGCTGGCGGCCGATTGGGCCCGGCTGGCGGATGAGGCGGCGCGCGTTCCCGATGCCGACTGGCTGCACTTCGACGTCATGGATGGCCACTTCGTGCCGAATCTGACGGCGGGGCTGTCCGTGGTCGAGAGCCTGTTGGCGGCCACGTCCATTCCGCTCGACTGCCATCTGATGATCGCCGATCCCGACCGGTGGGCTCCCGGCTATGCCGAGGCCGGTGCGGCCAATGTCACCTTCCATGCCGAGGCCGTCCACGCGCCGGTGCGCTTGGCTCGCACCCTGCGTTCCCTCGGCGCGCGCGCGGGCCTCGCCGTCAATCCAGCGACGCCCATCACCCCCTACGCCGACCTGCTGCCGGACCTCGACATGGTGCTGCTGATGACGGTCGAGCCAGGCTTCGGTGGACAGCGCTTCCTCGACATGGTGCTGCCCAAGGTTGCCGAGGCGCGCGAGCTCGTGCGACGCAGTGGATGCGATGTCTGGGTGCAGGTCGATGGCGGAGTGAGCGAGGACACCATCGGCCGATGCGCCGAGGCGGGCGCCAACGTCTTCGTCGCAGGGTCCGCGGTTTTCGGCGCCGATGATCCCGATCGCATGGTGCGCACCCTTCGCGAGATGGCGACGGCCGCCTCGCCACTCGCCGCGAGCGACTGATGCCCGCGCCCTCCGAAGTCGAGGCGATGCGCAGGGCCCTGGCCCTGGCCGTTGCGCCTGGGTCGCTCCCGGGCCCGAATCCCCGGGTGGGCTGCGTGCTCCTGGCACCCCACGGCGAGGTCATCGCCGAGGGCTTCCATCGCGGTGCCGGCACATCCCACGCCGAGGCCGCGGCCTTGGCCGAGGCGGGCGAACGCGCCCGCGGCGCCATCGCTGTCGTGACCCTCGAGCCCTGCGATCACGTCGGCCGTACGCCGCCCTGCTCGATCGCGCTCATCGAAGCGGGCGTGTCGCGCGTGGTCTACGCGCAGGCTGATCCGCATCCGGTGGCCGCCGGCGGTGCTGCGCGCCTGGCCGCAGCCGGCATCGACGTCGAGGGTGGCGTGCTCGCTGCGGAGTCTGTCGCCGTCAACGAGGCGTGGACCTTCGCGGTGACGCGTGGCCGCCCGATGGTGACGTGGAAGGCGGCGGCCAGTCTCGATGGGCGCGTGGCGGCAGCCGATGGGTCGAGTCGCTGGATCAGCGGCGCAGCGTCGCGCGCGATGGTGCACGCGCTGCGCGGCGAGGTCGGTGCCATCGTCGTCGGCACCGGCACGGTCCTGGCGGACGACCCCCAGCTCACCGCCCGAGACGGTGGCGGACAACGCGCTGACTACCAGCCCTTGCGCGTGGTGGTGGGCATCCGCGACCTTCCCTCTCACGCTCGGGTCCTGGACGACGCCGCGCCGACCCTGCACCTGCGGACCCGCGACCCCCACGAGGTCCTGGAGCTACTCGCGCAGAGGGAGGTCCGCCACGTGCTCCTCGAGGGCGGACCGACCCTGGCTGCGGCGTTCGTCTCCGCCGGTCTGGTCGATCGTGTCGAGTGGTACACCGCCCCCGTGCTGCTGGGTGCGGGCGCACCGGCTCTTGGCGATATCGGCGTGGGGTCGATCGGCGAGGCACTGCGGTTGTCGGAGGTGCGTGTCGATCAGGTGGGCGAGGATGCCAGGATTCGTGGCGTCGTCGAACGAGCAGGCTGAGGAGGGCACGTGTTCACGGGCATCGTGGAGGAGCTCGGCGAGGTCGTCGCCGTCACCGAGCTGCCCGACGATGCCCAGCGCCTGCAAATCGCTGCACCGACGGTGACCACCGATGCTCGGCCCGGTGACTCCATCTCAGTCAACGGCGTGTGCCTCACCGTCGCCGAGATGGGCACGGGCACCTTCACCGCCGATGTCATGAGCGAGACCCTCCAGCGCTCGTCGCTTCGAGCGGCAGCGCCCGGTGCGCGTGTCAACCTCGAGCGCCCCGTGACCCTCGCCACCCGCCTCGGCGGCCATCTCGTCCAGGGGCATGTCGATGGCACTGGGCGGCTGCTCGCACGCGAGCCCAGTGCGCACTGGGAGGTCGTCCGTATCAGCCTGCCCGAGTCCCTCGCGCGCTATGTCGTCGAGAAGGGCTCGATCGCCGTAGACGGAGTGTCGCTCACCGTCGTCCAGACCGGGGTCGACGCGGGCACCCACTGGTTCACCGTGTCACTGATTCCCACGACCCTGGAGGCCACCACACTCGGCACTCGAGCGGTCGGCGACATCGTCAATCTCGAAGTCGACGTCATCGCCAAATATGTCGAGCGACTGGCGGAGTTCGGAGTGCGCTCGTGAGCAGCTCCGTCGAATCGTCCGTGCGGCTGGACTCCATCGAGTCGGCGATCGACGCCATGCGCGCGGGCCGCGCCATCGTCGTCGTCGATGACGAGGATCGCGAGAACGAAGGAGACCTGATCTTCGGCGCGGAGTGCGCCACGGCCGAGATCACCGGCTTCATGATTCGCTACACGTCCGGCTACATCTGCGTGGGGATGGAGGGCGAGACCCTTGATCGCCTGAGCCTGCCGCCCATGACCGCGGTCAACGAGGACAGCAAGGGCACGGCCTACGCCGTCTCCGTGGACGCGCGCGGCGTCGAGAGCACAGGTATCTCGGCGGCTGATCGGGCGGTCACCATTCGCGCCCTGGCCGATCCGCGCACGCAGCCGCAGGACCTCACCCGGCCGGGACACGTGATGCCCCTGCGCGCCGTGCCCGGGGGAGTCCTGCGGCGCGCCGGCCACACGGAAGCCTCGGTCGACCTGGCTCGGATGGCCGGGCTGGCACCAGCCGGTGCGCTCTGCGAGTTGGTCAATGATGACGGCTCCATGATGCGGGCGCTCGAGTGCCGCGCCTTCGCGGACGAGCACGGACTGGTGATGATCTCCATCAGCGACCTCATTGCCTACCGGCGAGCCAGCGAGCGCTTCGTCGAGCGCGGTGCTGAGGCCGCCCTGCCGACGGCCTACGGCGACTTCCGCATCATCGGCTACCGCAATCTGCTGGACGGCATCGATCACGTCGTGCTCGTCAAGGGAGACATCGGAGACGGCGAGGACATCCTCGTGCGCGTCCACTCTGAGTGCCTGACGGGCGACATCCTGGGCTCGATGCGATGCGATTGCGGCGCCCAACTCGACGCCGCGATGCGCGCTATCGACGCCGACGGCCGCGGGGTCATCCTCTACCTCCGTGGGCATGAGGGCCGGGGCATCGGACTCATGCACAAGCTCCAGGCGTATCAGCTGCAAGATGCTGGCGCGGACACCGTCGATGCCAATCTCGAACTCGGTCTGCCGGCCGATGCGCGCGACTACGGGATCGGGGCGCAGATCCTGGCCGACCTGGGCGTGCGCTCGATGCGCCTCCTCAGCAACAACCCGGCCAAGCGCGCGGGCCTCGAGGGCTACGGCCTGTCCATCGCCGAACGGGTGCCGCTGGTGATCGAGCCCAACGCCCACAATGCCCGCTACCTCGCCACCAAGGCCGAGCGCATGGGCCACGATCTCGGCACGACACCGTGAGCGGCAGCGGGGCCGCACGGCTGGGTCCGATCGACGGAAGCGGCCTGCGCGTGGCCATCGTGGCAGCTTCCTGGCACGACGACGTCATGGCGGGGCTTATCGCGGGAGCCACGGCGGCCTGCGCTGACGCGGGGGCGGCAGCGACGGTCGTGCGCGTGCCCGGGGCCTTTGAGTTGCCGATCGCGGCAGCGGCGTGCGCCGATGTCGGCTACGACGCTGTCGTGGCCCTCGGGGCTGTCGTGCGCGGCGGTACCCCGCACTTCGACTACGTGTGCGATGCGGCCACCACCGGGCTGACTCAGGTCGCGGTCGCGTCTCGCACGCCGGTGGGGTTCGGACTCCTCACCTGCGACAGCGTCGAGCAGGCACTGGATCGCGCGGGCCTACCCGGCTCCAGCGAGGACAAGGGTCGCGAGGCTACGGAGGCCGCCATCGCCACCGCCCTGGTCTTGCGCGACCTGCCGACGCCCTAGTCTGTCGCCGTGAAGACCTTTGACGAGCTCTACGCCGAATTGCAGGCGAAGGCCGCGTTCCCTGACGATCCGGGCAACACTCGCCGCCTCCTCGACGCCGGCGTTCACGAGATCGGCAAGAAGGTCGTGGAAGAAGCGGCGGAGGCCTGGATGGCCGCCGAGCATGAGGGTCGTGAGCGAGCGGCCGAGGAGATCGCCCAATTGCTCTATCACGCGCAGGTGCTCATGCTCGCCTCCGGCGTCAAGCTTCACGACGTCTACGAAAGACTCTGAGCCGTGCTGCGCGTCGCCGTGCCCAACAAGGGCCAACTCGCTGACCCCTCGCGCGAGATGCTGCGCGAGGCGGGCTATACCCGTGCAGCCACCGTGCGCGACCTCGTCGTCCTAGATCCTGAGAATGACGTCGAGTTCTTCTTCCTGCGTCCTCGCGACATCGCGACCTACGTGGGCTCCGGCACGCTCGACATCGGCATTACCGGACGCGACATGCTCCTGGACTCCGGGGCGATGGCCGAGGAGATCGTGTCGCTGGGCTTCGGCGAATCTGCGTTTCGTCTGGCGGCGCCCGCGGCGAGCGCTCGCACGACTCGAGACCTGTCCGGACTTCGCATCGCGACGTCCTACCCGGTGCTCCTCGCGGGATTCCTGGCGCGCGAGGGCATCGACGCGCAGGTGGTCGGCCTCGAGGGCGCTGTCGAGAACGCCGTGCGCCTGGGGGTAGCCGATGCCGTAGCCGACGTGGTGGCGACGGGCACGACCCTTCGCCAGGCTGGCCTCGAGGTCGTGGGCGAGCCGCTGCTGGTGAGCGAAGCGGTCGTCGTGCGTCGGCGTGACGTCGGCCCCGATCCCGCGGTCGACACCTTCGTCCGCCGGCTCCAGGGCGTCATGGTGGCGCGCGCCTACGTGCTCGTCGACTACGACATCCGTGCCGACATGGTGGAGCGTGCCGTGTCCATCACCCCGGGCTTCGAGTCGCCCACGATCTCCTCGCTTCATGATCCGGCCTGGGTCGCGGTCCGAGCGATGGTTCCCCGGCGCGACGTCCACCGAGCGATGGACGAGCTCTACGAACTCGGGGCGCGCGGCATTCTCGTGACCGACATCCACGCCTGCCGCCTGTAGCGATGTCGCTCGGAGACGGTCGGCAGTTGCACGCCCCGACGCCCTTTCCCGGTGATGACGGCCGGCCCGACCCCGTCCTGCGCGCCGCCCTCGATGCGGGCGATGGCGACGCCGTGCTCGACCGACTCCGGTGCGGCGTACGCCTGCTTGTGCCGGTGGTGGCCGTGCTGGAGGAGGCGGGAGACGACGGCCGCGACAAGGCCAGTCACATGGCGTCGGTCAGCCTGGTGCAGTCCGATGGCCGACGGGGACTGCTGGCGTTCACCTCGGCCGAGTCCCTGCGGGCATGGGACCGCGAGGCACGCCCCGTGCCCGCCCGCGCCATCGATGTCGCGGTGGCGGCGATCGCCGAAGGTGCCGATGGGGTCCTGGTCGACATCGCCGGGCCGGTGCGCTTCGCGCTTGACGGAGAGGCTCTGCGGCTGGTGGCCGCCGGCGGGGGCGAGCCTGGCTAGGAGGGCCCCACGGGGACGGGCACCCTCCGGATCCCTGGTAGCCTTACCCCTCGTTCGGCTGCCCGGCCCCCGGCCCGGTGGTCACGCAAGAGGAACCCGGTTCCCACCTTCCGCCCTCGGGCGTCAGGTCCGCGCACGGCCCCGTGGGGCCGAGATCTGCGCATGCCGGCTCCTGCGTCGAGGAGCCCACTCCTCGTGAACGCCGCGTCGGCGAAGGCCGTCGGCGCACGAGCAGTCGAGGAGGCGCCATCAGCGTCGAGCCCCGGATCAATGACAGGATCCGCGTCCCCGAGGTGCGGTTGGTCGGTCCCCAGGGTGAGCAGGTCGGCATCGTTCGCATCGAAGATGCCCTCCGTCTAGCCCAGGAATCCGATCTCGACCTGGTTGAGGTTGCACCCATGGCGAAGCCGCCCGTGTGCAAGCTCATGGACTACGGCAAGTTCAAGTACGAAGCCGCCGTCAAGTTGCGCGAGGCGCGCAAGAACCAGGCTCACACCGTCATCAAGGAGATGAAGCTTCGGCCCAAGATCGATCAGCATGACTACGACACCAAGAAGGGTCACGTCGTGCGATTCCTCAAGGCCGGCGACAAAGTGAAGATCACGATCATGTTCCGCGGACGAGAGCAGTCCAGGCCCGAACTCGGCTTCCGGCTGCTGGCCAAGCTCGCGGAGGATGTGCAGGATCTCGGATTCGTCGAGTCGTCCCCCAAGCAGGACGGCCGCAACATGATCATGGTGCTCGCTCCGCACCGCAGTAAGGCGACCCACGCCCGGGCCGCAGCGCCCCTGGAGATCGACGTCGACGAAGCACTCGTCGCCGAGGCCTAGACCGCACGACCGCACGACCGCCCGCCCGACCCGAGAGGACAGCAATGCCGAAGCAGAAGACCCACAGCGGCGCCAAGAAGCGCTTCAAGATCACCGGTTCGGGCAAGATCACCCACGAGCAGGCCAATCGCCGCCACCTCCTCGAGGGCAAGTCGAGCAAGCGCACCCGTCGCCTGATGCTCGATGAGACCGTCAAGCCCGCAGATGTCAAGAAGGTCAAGCGCCTTCTCGCCAAGTGACCAACCCCACGTCGAAGGAGAACTGACATGGCACGCGTGAAGAGGGCTGTCAATGCCCACAAGAAGCGCCGTGAGGTCCTGGAGCAGGCGAGTGGCTACCGGGGTCAGCGTTCGCGGCTCTACCGCAAGGCGAAGGAGCAGGTCACCCACTCGCTCGTCTACGCCTACAACGACCGCAAGGATCGCAAGGGCGATTTTCGCCGACTCTGGATCCAGCGCATCAACGCCGCCGTGCGCGCTCGCGGCATGACCTACAACCGATTCATCCAGGGGCTGAAGGCCGCGGATATCCAGGTCGACCGCCGCATGCTCGCGGAGATGGCGGTGAACGACCCCAAGGCGTTCGACGCCGTGGTCGATATCGCACGCAAGGCCCTTCCCGCCAGCGCCGCCTGACCCATGGTCGACCTCGACCTCACCTCCGCGAAGTCGGAGCGCGTCGTCGAGGTACGCCGGCTCCACGACCGAAGGCACCGCGAAGAGCGCGGTGCCTTCGTCGTCGAGGGGCCCGCCGGGGTCGAGGCCGCGCTCGCGAGGGGGGTCGCCGAGCTCTACGTCACCCCCGACGCGGCGTCGCGGCACGGCGACCTCGTGGCCGCGGCGAGGGATGGCGGAGCAAGGGTGTGGCGCGTATCCGACGCGGTCATCGCCGCTATGTCGCAGACCCAGCAGCCTCAGGGCATCGTCGCCGTGGCGTCCCTCGTGACTGTGCCCCTCGACCAGGTGATTGCCGCATGCGGGCGCCCCGCAGGATGTCTCGTCGTACTCGACCGTGTCGCTGATCCTGGCAACGCCGGCACCGTGATTCGCACCGCTGACGCGATGGGCGCCGCCGGCGTCGTGTTGACCGAAGGGTCGGTGGATCCGCACAACGGCAAGTGCGTGCGCGCCACGGCCGGATCGCTGTTTCACCTGCCGATGGCAGCAGATGTTCCCCTGAACGACATCGTCCGATCCGTGCGCGAGTCCGGCATCCTCCTTGTCGTGGCCGATGCGCACGGCGCGGTCGAGCTTGGCACGATGGGTGCCGACGCGGTGCTCAACGGACGTATCGCCTGGGTCTTCGGCAATGAGGCTCACGGGGTGCACGCTGACTTTGCGGCGGCTGCGCACGAGTCGATCGCCATTCCGCACTACGGCAGCGCGGAGAGCCTCAATATGGCGGCCGCAGCGGCGGTCTGCCTCTACGCGACGGCGCGGGCGCAGCGCGGCGGCTAGCGCGGCGAGGCCCGGTCGGTCGAGCGAGGGGCTCGAGTGACGCACGTGACACGGGCGTGCCGCAGCGAGTGCCGGGGGCGCACCTGGGGGAGAATGAACGGGTCCGCCACGGAAGGGGCCTCAATGGACTACATCACGCTCCCGGAATTCGACGAGACCGGTTACGTCGTCCTGGACTCCTATGACCAGGGAGCCGACCCCCAGGAGTGGCTCGACATCGAGTTCGTCGACTGGAAGTCCTCGGGGGAGACCCGATTCGCCCCGCTGGCCTCGGCCTACGGCGACCTGGAATGCAACGGCTTCTGGCACCACAATCCCCCCAAGACCGACAAAGACGGCGTGTGGGTGCCTGCCAACGTCGAGAAGGCACCGCGGCTCAAGGCCCGTGCCGAGGAGCCTGGCGCCAACATCGGGCGCTGCCGCGTGATCGAGCTGCAGCCCAACGAATACGTCGACTGCATCTACAACCTGCACCTCGACGACAACAATCGCCTCAATCCCGAGGGCACCGGGTGGATCGTTCGCGGCTTCTTCAATCTCACCGATAACCCCGACTCCTACATGATCTTGCGCGAGGACCGCGATGATCCCTCGACCGAGTCGCGCATCCCCCTGCCGGCCGGCACTCAGGTCATCATCGACACGCAGCGGTTGTGGCATGCCGTGTGGCATCCGGGTCCCGAGCCGCGCTACTGCCTCATCACGTCCTGGGAGTCCGGCCCCGAGCTCGCCTCCTACATCCGCGCCCGGCATCCACGCAGTCGGGTGCCCAATGGACCCCTCAGCCCCGAGGCCATCGACGAGGCTCAGGCCGAGGTTGCCCGGCGCCGCGCCGCGAAGGTGGCTGCCTCGGGAGCCATGGCCGACGTCATGA
>CAINGG010000156.1 GCA_903848435.1 uncultured Actinomycetes bacterium
CCGGGCTTGTCTTGGCTCACGGTGCGATCGTAGGCGAGTGACCTCGCCCCCCGGTCATGAATGGGTCAGGTGAGCCGGACCTGGATCCCCACGTCCGTGGACATGCCGGCCTTGCGGGCCGCCCGGCGTGCGCGCCAGAGAAAGAGCTTGCCGATGAGTCCGTAGCGCTTCTCGATCATGGCCGCCGTCTTGGCCGTGCCGGCGGCGTCGAGGAGGGTGGCCGCCCCGGGAGCCGCGTCGCCCTTGAGTCTGCCTCGCGCGTCACAGGGAGCCACCGTGACGGCGGGGTTGTTGCGGATGCGCTTGGCCTTGCCGGAACTTGCCTGGGTGTACACGCGCAGCACGTCCCCATCGCGCACGAGCCACACCGGCGTTGCCACGGGCGTGCCGTCCCTGCGGTAGGTCGTCAGCGAGATGTACTTCGACGCCCCGAGTGTCGCTAGATCCATGGGTCCACTGTGCCAGAGGCGGTTCTCCGCACATGCGCGTGTCCCGTACGATTTTTGCGTGGCGACTAACCCCGACCGCGCCTCCTACTTCCCGGCGATCGAGAAGAAGTACGGCCAGCCCATGTCGTACTGGTTCGATGTCATGGCCGAGATCAAGGACAGCAAGTACGCCGAGCAGATGGCCTATCTGCAGGAGAACCATGGCTTCAGTCGTGCCCATGCCAACGCCCTCGTGCTCTACAGCCGGGGCAACACGACGTCGAGGCGCTTCAACACGTTCGCCGACTACCTGAAGCCCCTGGATGCCACGAAACAGAAGACGATGAAGGCGATCTTTGCTGCGATAACAGCGAAGTTCCCCAAGGCCGAACTCGTCATCGCCTGGAATCAGCCGATGGTCAAGATCGATGGCAAGTATGTCTTCGGCGCGTCAGCGCTGACGAACCACCTTCTCATCGCACCGTTCAACGCCGAGGTCATCGACGACTTCCGCCCGCGCTTAGCAAGTTACAAGGTCAATAAGAAGACGATTCAGGTGCCGGTTGACTGGAACGTCGACAAGAAGCTCGTCACCGACCTCGTGGCCGCGTCGGCCAAGGCCGGCTCTAGCGGGACCGCACCGTGATCGTGGGGCTCGTCGCCTCTCCAGCCTGAACGTAGACCGAGACGCGGGTGCCGGTCACCGCGCCCTTCCACGTGAAGCTCCCACCGGCACCGATGGCTGCAGTCTTCTTCTGCTTGACGAACGTCGCGCCCTTCTTGCCCGCCACCTTGACGTAGACCGACACCTTCGTGCTGCTCGCGAGCCCGCTGCTCAAGCCGGTCAGCGTCAACTGCCCCTTCGCCAGTGCCCCCGTGATGGTGATGGACGCCGGATACGGCGGGTCCTCAGCCGTCCACCGCAGCAACTCGAGGTTGGTCGAGACTGCCGCTCCGCGGGTGCACGACGGGCTGGCGTTGAGGGTGCTGGTGCTGGCCTGCTGGTTGATGACCGGCACGAAGTCGCCCATGCGGCCCGTCGCGTCGAGGTCGATACCGAAGACTCCGGTCGACGTCGATCCAATGTCGACGCCGAGGCCGCTGCCGACGTAGAGCGTTCGATTGCACGCCCCCAGGTAAATCGAAGAAAACCCTGAGGGAGTCACAACAAACGCCTTCTCCTGCAGCGTTTTGCCGTTCGCCGGATCGAGTGCCAGCACGACCGAGTCGGGAATGGACGAGGGCCCACCCTTGGCCCCGGCGGCGTAGAGGATTGCTTCGGATGGAGACAGGGAGAGCGACGTGATGGAGTAGCTGCCCCCTTGCAGCGAGAGGGTTTTGGCCGAACCCGCGACGAGGTCAAGGCGTGACACCTGGCTGACGTAGCTTGCCGCATAGCCGACCGTGCCGTCCCTCGACAGGGTGAGAGCCGAGAGGTCTCCGCCGACACTGAAGCTCGACCTCTTGAGGTAGTTGCCCTGGTCCACCCCGATGACAGTGATCTGGCCTGTCATGCCACCGACCACGAGTTGGTCCCTGGCGGCTGTGTAGGCCAACTGCACGGGATTGAGTAGGTCGAGGCTCGCGACCGTGATCTGTCGGGTCGACAGGTCGATCGCGTAGATGTGCGGGTCATTCACGCAGACGGCCCAGCCTTGGCCACCAGTCGGAGCGATGGCAACTGATGTGGGCGAGCATCCCACGTCGATCGTCGTCAGCCCGCCGTCGCTACGCACGACACCCACCTGGCGCAGATCGAAGAAGGAGAGCAGGGCGGTGCCGTTGTCCGCGACAGCGAGGTCGTTAGCGATCTCCGGCACGACAACGGGCGGCAAGTCGGCCCGTGGCACCTGCGCGTACGCCGTGCCTCCTGCGGTGATGGTGATGAGGACGGCGCAGAGGCTGAGTGTCAGCGCGCGGGGGGTACGCATCCCCCCAGGGTGCCTCACGACAGAGCTGGAGTCCATGTCACCCGGACGAATCAGCGATCAGAACTCGCTGCGGATCGCCCACAGATCGGGGAAGACCGGGTGAAACAGCGTCGAGCGGAGGTAGTCAGCACCCGTCGAGCCACCGGTGCCGGTCTTGCGCCCAATAGTGCGCTCCACCATCTTCACGTGGCGATAGCGCCACTCCTGGAGCCCTTCGTCGATGTCGACCAGCCGCTCGCAGACCAGCGCGGCAGCGGCGTCACTGCGATGCAGCGC
>CAINGG010000157.1 GCA_903848435.1 uncultured Actinomycetes bacterium
ATGGTGAGCGTCTCGCCCGCCTTGTTCTCGACCGTCCAGACGACGAGTGCACCATCCGCCTCGGTCTCGACCAGGCGACACGGCGGGCTCATCCAGTTGAGGGGCTTGTAGGAGCCGCCATCTGCGTGAACGAGGACCGAGCCGTCTGCCTTCACCATGAGGACCCGGTCAGCCTCGGGCAGGTGGGCGCTCAGGCGGCCGGCATAGTCGACCGAGCATCGGGCCACCACGATCCGCATCGCGTTGCCCTCAGCCGATCGGCGCGAGGCCGCGCTCGGCCCGAAGCAGGTCGACCACTCGCGACATGATGGCCGTGGCGTCGTAGTCCTTGGGCGTGAAGACGTCGGCGACTCCCCTCGACCTGAGGTAATCCGCATCGGCATCCGGGATGATGCCGCCGACGATGACGATGGCATCGTCAAGGCCGGCGCC
Organism: uncultured Actinomycetes bacterium; assembly: GCA_903848435.1. Taxonomy (GTDB): domain Bacteria; phylum Actinomycetota; class Actinomycetes; order S36-B12; family S36-B12; genus Mxb001. The sequence goes on from CAINGG010000157.1 coordinate 433, forward strand.
GCGCACGCCATCGATCACCTGCGGGACCAGTTCGCGATGCGAGCCCGACAGGATCGACAGGCCGACGACATCGACGTCTTCAGCCACGGCTGCGGCGACGATTTGCTCGGGGGTCAGGCGAATGCCCTGGTAGATGACCTCGAAGCCGGCGTCTCGCGCGCGAACCGCGATCTGCTCCGCGCCATTGGAATGCCCGTCGAGACCGGGCTTGCCCACGAGGAAGCGCAGTCGCGACCCGGTCTCCTCCTCCGTACGGCGCACCTTGTCTCGCACGGCTGTCATCTCGCTGCCGACACTGGCTACCCCGGTGGCGGCGGACACGCCGGTGGGCGCTCGGTACTCGCCGAACTCCTCGCGAAGGGCTCCGGCCCACTCCCCCGTCGTCACGCCCGCGCGAGCGCACTCCAGGGACGCCGGCACGAGGTTGGCTCCTGAGGCAGCATCGGCGCGCAGGGCGGCGAGGGCCGCCGATGCCCGCGTCTCGTCACGGGCGGCGCGCCACGCGCGCACGGAGTCGACCGCCTCCTGCTCCACGTGCGGATCAACGGACTGGACCGCGGTGTCGATGTCGGCCAGGAGTGGATTCGGCTCGCTCGAGACATAGGCGTTGACGCCCACCACGACATCCTCGCCGGACTCCAGGCGTGCCCGTCGCTGCGACAGCGAGGAGACGAGCTGGGACTTCATATAGCCGCTCTCGACGGCGGCGATCGCGCCACCCATCTCCATGACGCGATCGATCTCGGCGCGTGCCTCGGTAACCATGCGCTCGACCTCCGCCTCGATCACGTGCGAGCCGGTGAAGATGTCGCCGTACTCCAGCAGGTCCGTCTCCTCGGCCAGGACCTGCTGCATGCGCAGTGACCACTGCTGGTCCCAGGGGCGCGGGAGGCCCAGCGCTTCGTTCCACGCGGGGAGCTGGATGGCCCGAGCGCGGGCGTCCTTCGACAGGGTGACAGCCAGCATCTCCAAGACGATGCGCTGCACGTTGTTCTCGGGCTGGACCTCGGTGAGACCGAGCGAGTTGACCTGCACGCCGTAGCGGAATCGACGCTGCGCGGCATCGGCGATGCCGTATCGCTCACGCGTGAGTTCATCCCAGATCTGGACGAAGGCCCGCATCTTGCACATCTCCTCGACGAAGCGGACCCCGGCATTGACGAAGAAGGACATGCGCGAGACGACCTCGCCGAACCGATCCGGAGGTATGCGGCCGGTGTCGCGCACCGAGTCGAGCACGGCCATGGCCGTGCACATGGCGTAGGCGATCTCCTGCACCGGCGTCGCACCGGCCTCCTGGAGGTGGTAGCTGCAGATGTTGATCGGGTTCCACCGAGGGGCCTCCTGCACCGTGTGCACGACGAGGTCGCTGATCAGCCGGAGACTCGGGCCTGGCGGGTAGATGTAGGTCCCCCGCGACAGATACTCCTTGATGATGTCGTTCTGCGTGGTGCCCTGCAGGCTCGACTCGTCGACCCCCTGCTCCTCCGCGGCGACGGCATACAGCGCATAGAGCCACATCGCGGTGGCATTGATCGTCATCGAGGTGTTCATGTCGCCGAGCGGGATGCCGGTGAAGAGCTGGCGCATATCGCCGAGATCGGCAATGGGCACCCCCACCTTGCCCACCTCTCCGCGGGCCATCGGGCTGTCGGGGTCGTAGCCGGTTTGCGTGGGCAGGTCGAAGGCCACCGAGAGGCCGGTCTGGCCCTTCTCGAGGTTGCGCCGGTAGAGGGCATTGGACTCCGCGGCCGAGGAATGGCCCGCGTAGGTGCGCATCAGCCAGGGTCGTTCCTTGGGGCGCCTCACGCAGGGATCCTAAGGGTGCGTGCCCGGGGTGGCGCGTGGCGCCCGCGTGCCCCACGATGGACGCGTGCTGAGCAACTCCTACTCCTACGCGCTGGGCCCGGTCCTGGCCTTCGCCGGATTGGGCATCCTCATCCTGCTGCTGCGGTGGGCGTTCTCGCGTGGTCACTCGGTGGTGGCAGCCCCGCCCAAGCGCGGCAAGGCCCAGGACTACGGCCTCCTGATCCCCATCGCCCAGCCGGGCACCTACGTCGAGGGCGAGATCGTGCGACGGCGTCTCGAGGACGCCGGGATCCGTGCAACGCTCGCACAGACGCTGGAGGGCCCGCGCGTCATGGTGTGGCCCGCCGACGCCGATGCGGCGCGCGAATGCCTCAGCCGGCGGCCGGGATCCGCGTGATCTGCGCGCCGAGCCGCTGAAGGTCCGTCACGAACCCCGCGTAGCCGCGATCGACATGCTGGAACTCATGCACCGTCGTCGTCCCCTCGGCAACCAGGCCGGCCAGGACCAGCCCAGCGCCAGCTCGAATATCTGTCGCCTCGACCGGCGCGCCGCTCAGCACGGGGCGACCACGCACCAGGGCGTGGTGCCCCTCAGTCTGCACATCGGCACCGAGTCGCGCGAGTTCGTGCACGAAGCGAAAACGCGCCTCGAAGAGGTTCTCGGTCACCAATGCCGAGCCGTCGGCGATGGCGTTCAGCGCGATGAACTGAGGCTGCAGGTCGGTCGGGAAGCCCGGATAGGGCAGCGTGACGATGTCGACCGCGATCGGGCGCCGGTCCATGCGCACGCGAAAGCCGTCGGGGCTGGTCGTGACGTCGGCACCGGCAGTGACCAGCTTGTCGAGAGCGATCTCCAGGTGCTCGGCATCGGCATTGGTGACCGTGACATCCCCCTGGGTGAGCGCAGCTCCAACCGCCCAGGTCCCGGCCACGATGCGGTCGGACACTGTCGTGTGCTCGGTCGGAGCCAGCGTTTC
>CAINGG010000158.1 GCA_903848435.1 uncultured Actinomycetes bacterium
CGCGACTTCAGCCTGTCGACCCTGCAGGGCCGCACGGTCATGCAGGCCATCGACATCGGCATCGACACCAGGGAGATCTGGGACGCCGTGTGCGGCGTCGTCGATGTGCCCTCGCTCCTGCGCTAGCGTCGGCGCGCGATGACCGCCACCGAACTTCCACTCGACGCCATCGACGTTCCGCGCGTCCAGCGCCGCACTGTCGGCGTGCTCGCTGGAAGCCAGGTGTTGTCCGGCATCGCCATCGCTGGCTCCGTGGCCGCAGGTTCGCTCATCGCGGTGTCGGTGTCCGGATCGGAGGCCGTCGCGGGGCTCGCGCAGACCTTCGGCGTGCTGGGTGCGGCACTCATGGCCCTGCCCCTCGCGCGCCTCGCCCTGTCGAAGGGTCGGCGCGCCTCGCTGTCGGTGGGCTACGGCGTTGGCGGAGCGGGAGCCGTGATCGTCATCGCGGGCGCCGTCTGGCAATCGCTGCCGCTCATCCTCATCGGCTGCCTGCTCGTTGGCGTTGCCTCCGCGTCGGGCTATCAGGCCCGGTATGCGGCGGTGGACCTCGCCGTCGACGACAAGCGCGGCCAGCAGCTGTCCTACGTCGTCTGGGCCGGCACGATCGGCGCCGTCCTGGGGCCCAATCTGCTGGCACCGTCAGGTGCGCTGGGCCGAGCGCTCGGCCTGCCCGAGCTGGCCGGTCCCTACGTCGTCACGGCGGTGACCCTGCTCGGTGCCGTCGTCATCCTCCTCGTCCTTCTTCGCCCGGACCCCTATCTCCTCGCTGCGCGCCTGCGCGCCAGGCAGGACGCCGCGGCCGCCCGGGAATTCGTGAAGCCGCGATTGCGAGATGGCATCTCGCACCTGCGCGGCAGCAGGATGGCGCTCCTGGGCATGTGCGCGATCGCGCTGGGCCACGTCGTCATGGTGATGGTCATGGTCATGACGCCGGTGCACATGGCACACGTCGATGTCACGCTCACGCTGATCGGCCTGGTCATCAGCGTGCACGTCGCAGGGATGTACGCGCTGTCTCCCGTCGTCGGTTGGGGAGTCGATCGCTTCGGTCGCGTGCCCGTCATCGTCACCGGGGTGGTCATCTTGCTCGCGGCCTGCCTCATCGCGGGCATCGCGCCCGGCGACAACGTCGCCATGCTGGGCGTCGGCCTCTTCCTGCTCGGCCTGGGCTGGTCGTGCACCCTCATCGCCGGCTCCACGCTGCTCGTCGACGACGTCGGCCCGGTGGATCGTCCGTCGGTGCAGGGGTTGTCCGACCTCGTCATGAACGGCGCCGGCGCGGTTGGGGGAGCGGTCGCGGGCCTGATCGTGGCCTTCTCGTCGTACGCCGTCCTGTGCGCCGTGGCGGCCGTGCCCGTGCTGGCACTGGGAATCCTGGCGGCGATGTGGGGGCGGTCGCGCTCAGGATCAGATGAGCTCAGCGCGCAATCCGACTGAGGTCGCCAACTCCGCCTGCGCCCGATCGCGGGTGAGCAGCGGCACGCCGTGGCGGGCGGCGACGGCGAGGATCATGCAGTCCACGATGCCGACGCGAAGGCGCCGCCGAAGCGCTGTGCGTCGTAGTTGCGTAGCCGCGGTGAAGTCCGACGTGATGTCGAACGACAGGAGCGGACTGCGCAAGAGCAGTCTCTCGACCTCAAGGCTGTCTCGCGCGCTGGACGTGCCGCTGAGCAACTCCATCGCGACGGCCTCGGTGTGGCCTGCGCTGTTGTTCTCGACGAAGTCGCGCAGGGCTGATGAGGGCTGGCGGATGAAGTCGATCCAAGCGGAGGAGTCAGCCAAGCAGGTGGTCATCGTCATCATCTGGCGGGAGCTCGAAATCGGGTATCGACCCGGCCATGGCGAGGGCCTCGTCTGTCGTCATCGGATTGCCGACGAGGCTGCGGAGTGCATAGTCGACAGCCTCGCGTTTGGTGGTCAGCTGGTAGCGCACCATCACACGCTGGACGAGCTCCTCGTCGATGTCGATATTCGTTCGGGCCATGTGGACGACCGTACACCTACTTGGTGTATGACTCACGTGCGCGCCTGCCCCCCTCCACGCCGTCCGGCGTGTCGGCTCAGTTCGAACACCTGTTCGTCCTAGTGTGTGTCTCGGCGCCGCTCTCCACAGCACCACCGGCGCCCGGAGCGACTGTCAGACCCCGGTCCTACGGTCGCCCCGACCCACCAACCAGGGCCGGACAGACCGGCCGAGCACACAAGGAGAGGCCATGGCCGCCAAGGAGAGCAGCACCCCCGGCACGGATCGCGAGAAGGCCCTTGAAGCCGCCCTCGCCCAGATCGAGCGCCAGTTCGGCAAAGGCTCGGTCATGCGCCTCGGCGACGAGGGCCGCGCCCCCGTCGAGGTCATCCCGACCGGTTCCATCGCCCTCGACGTTGCCCTCGGCATCGGCGGCCTGCCGCGCGGCCGCATCGTCGAGATCTACGGCCCGGAGTCCAGCGGCAAGACGACGCTGGCCCTGCACGCGATCGCCAACGTCCAGCGTGCCGGCGGCATCGCCGCGATGATCGACGCCGAGCATGCGCTCGATCCGATCTACGCCGCGGGTCTCGGTGTCGACCTCGACAGCCTCTACGTCTCGCAGCCCGACACCGGCGAGCAGGCCCTGGAGATCGCCGACACGCTCGTGCGCTCCGGTGCCGTCGACCTCATCGTCATCGACTCGGTCGCCGCACTCGTGCCGCGCGCTGAGATCGAGGGCGAGATGGGCGACAGTCACGTCGGCCTGCAGGCGCGCCTCATGAGCCAGGCGCTGCGCAAGATGGCCGGTGCCTTGAGTCAGACGGGCACGACCGCGATCTTCATCAACCAGCTGCGCGAGAAGATCGGCGTGATGTTCGGCTCGCCCGAGACCACGACGGGCGGCAAGGCGCTGAAGTTCTACGCCTCCGTGCGCCTCGACATCCGTCGCATCGAGACCCTCAAGGGCGGCACCGAGGCCGTCGGCAACCGCACGCGCGTCAAGGTCGTCAAAAACAAGATGGCCCCGCCCTTCAAGCAGGCCGAGTTCGACATCCTCTACGGCGAGGGCATTTCCCGCGAGGGAAGCCTCATCGACCTGGGCGTCGACGCGGGCATCGTCAAGAAGTCCGGCGCCTGGTACACCTACGAGGGCGACCAGCTCGGCCAGGGCAAGGAGAACTCCCGCGCCTTCCTGCGCGACAACCCTGACCTGGCCAACGAGATCGAAAAGCGCATCAAGGAGACGATGGGCATCGGAGCGCGGCTCGACGAGCCGGCTGCTGCGATCGTCGACGTCGACATCGACGCGCCGATCGATGTCGTGCCCATCGACTAGCCATGACGGCGTCCATGACGCACGGAAACGCCGATCCTTCGGGGGCTGAGGAGCACTCGGACCCCGTCAATGTCGCGCGCATCCTCGTGCTTCGCAGGCTCGACTCGGCTCCGCGCACGCGCGCGGAGCTCGAGTCGTATCTGCGCAAGCGAGGCGTGCCCGACGAGGCGGCTGCTGAGGTCCTCGATCGCTTCGAAGAGGTCGGCTTGATCGACGATGCCGCCTACGCCCAGGGCTGGGTGAGCAGTCGTCACGGCAGCAAGGGCCTGGGGCGGCGTGCGGTGGCCGCTGAACTGCGTCGCAAGGGTGTGGCGGCCGACATCGTTGCCGCGGCGCTGGAGCCCATCGACGAAGGCCAGGAGCGCGAGCGAGCCCGCGCGCTTGCCGTTGCCCGCCTGCCGCAGGTCCTGGGGCTGCCCTATCCGACACAGGTGCGCCGGCTGATGGGTGCGCTGACGCGGCGCGGGTACGACGTATCGATGTCGTCTGAAGTCGTGCGTCAGGTGGTCGCGGGGGAGACGTCAGCCGGCGTCGAATGACGCACCGCGCTCTCCAGCCACGGTGCCAGTGACTCTGCCATCGAGTCGGCCAGGCGCGACAGCAGCGAGCCGAGCGTCGCGAGCTCATCGTCGTTGAAGACAGCACAGGCGTGGTCGAGGTAGGCGACGCGGAGTCGGTGCACGAACTCCACGGTCTCGCTGCCCAATGGGGTGAGCGACACGCTTACCCGTCGGCCGTCTTCGGGCAGTGACCCGCGGGTCACGAACCCGTCCTCCTCCGCCTCGGCGACCAGGCGGCTTGCCGTCGAGCGGTCCAGCTGCAAGGCGGCCGCGACATCCGAAATCGTGACCGGTCCAGGACGTTTGCTCAATTCGCCGATCGCCTCGCAGGCCAGTACCTTCGAGATCTCGACCGGGCGCCCGATGCGGGGCATCGGCACGGTGAGCGCAGGGGGCCGCGAGACCACCCGTCGCATGGACTGCATGGCCTGGTCCACGAGGGCAACCTGGGGGGCCCGGGCACCGGAGCCCGAAGTTGCGTGTGTCATACAACTAACGTAGCGTCATTCACACAACGTCGCCAGAGGAGATTCGCATGGGAGCGCTGTCGCGCTGGGCCGTCCGCAAGCCGGTCTGGGCACTTGTCGCCTGGTTCATCGCCATGGTGGCAGTCGTCGGCATCGGCACGCGCCTCGGCGGCGAGCTCAACGACTCCTTCGCCCTTCCCGATACCGAGTCCACGACCGCCACCGCGATGCTGTCGACGCTACCGCCCAACGAAGGTGGCGAGGCCGCGGTTCGCATCGTGTGGTCTCCGGTCGGAGGCGACGTCACCGATCCCGCGGTGGAGGCGGCCATCACGCCCGTGCTGCAGGACATCGCAGCACTCGACTCGGTGACCTGTGTCAGCAATCCCTACGGCGACTCCTTCGGCCGCGATTGCCCGCAACGCGGTGGGGGCGGCGAGATGCCTGACTTCCTCGCCGAGAAGCTGGCGCCGGCGTTCGCAGCGACGGACAAGGCCACCTCGCCCATCAGCGCCGATGGCACCGTCGCGTTCGCGCGCGTGAGCCTCGGCGGCACCGGAGCCGACATCTCCGCTGCTGACGCGCAGGCAATCGTGGCCGCGGTCAAGGCTGCCAATACCGATGCCCTGCAGGTGGGGGCCGGCGGTCAGGTGCTGGAGTTCGCGGCCACTGAGCCGCCCTCGAGCGAAGGCATCGGCATCGCCGTCGCCATCGTGATCCTCCTGATCGCATTCGGCTCGCTGATCGCGGCTGGCATGCCCATCATCGTGGCCCTCCTCGGCCTGGTGGTCGGGCAGATGCTGGTCCTCGTCGTCGCGCGCTTCCTCGATGTTGCGACGTTCGCTCCCACGCTGGCGGCGATGATCGGCCTCGGCGTCGGCATCGACTACGCGCTGTTCGTCATGAATCGCTACCGCCAGGCCCTCCTGGCCGGCCACGATAAGAATGCTGCCGCCTACGAGGCCATCGGAACGGCCGGACGCGCGGTGCAGTTCGCCGGCGCCACCGTCATCATCGCCTTGCTCGGGCTCTTCGTGCTGCGCATCAGCTTCTTCAACGGACTGGCGGTCGCCGCTGCCGTCACGGTGCTGTCGGTCATGCTCGCCGCCCTGTGGCTGCTGCCCGCCCTGCTATCACTCCTCGGCACCAAGGCCCTGGCCATTCGGATGCCGTGGGCCCGCAAGACGAAGGTCGACGGCACCAAGCATCCCGAGGGCCGTCGATTCCTTTCCTATGGCCGGCTCCTGCAGCGCAAGCCGCTCATTCCGGCCCTACTTGCACTCGGGGTGGTGGTCGTGGTGGCCATCCCGACGTTCTCGCTCCGCCTCGGCTTTGCGGACGACAGCGGCAAGCCCGAGTCCAACACCGCGCGCATCGCCTACGACCTCATGTCTGAAGGATTCGGTCCGGGCGTGAACGGCCCGTTCTTCGCGGCGGTCAACCTGCCCGCCCCGCGGGATCTCGACGCCCTGGCTGAGACGGTCCAGATCCTGTCGCAGACCCCCGGGGTCGCCAGCACGCTGCCCAATGCCGACATGCTGCCGATATACGAGATCAGCCCCACGGCGTTCAGCGACAACGGGATCGTGACCTCGATCCTCATCACCCCCGACTCCGCTCCGCAGGACATCGCCACCAGCGACCTGCTCCAGCGACTGCGCACCGAGACGGCACCTGCCATCGAGGCCGCGACCGGTGCCACGATCTACATCGGTGGTTCGCAGGCCATCACGCAGGACTTCACCCAGGTGCTGATCGATGTCCTGCCGCTCTTCCTCGGCATCGTGATCTTCCTGGGCTTCGTGGCCCTGATGATCCTGTTCCGCTCGATCCTCGTGCCGCTCACAGCCGCCGTGACCAGCCTGCTGAGTTTTGCCGCCGCGATGGGCATCACCGTCGCCGTCTTCCAGTGGGGGTGGCTCGCGGGGCCCCTCGGTGTCACCAGCACCGGTCCGATCTTCCCGTTCCTGCCGGTGATGGTCTTCGCGATCCTGTTCGGCCTGTCCATGGACTACCAGGTCTTCCTCGTCTCGCGCATGCAGGAGGAGTGGGAACGCACCGGCGACAACAGGCTCGCCGTGCGCCGCGGCCTCGCGGGCTCCGGCCGCGTCGTGGTGATCGCGGCGGCGATCATGTCGAGCGTCTTCCTAGCCTTCGTCCCGTCCACCAACGGCACCATCAAGCTCTTCGGCCTTGCCCTGGCGTCCGCCGTGATCATCGACGCCTTCATCGTGCGCTTGGTCCTCGTCCCGTCGCTCATGACCATGTTCGGCAGGGCCAACTGGTGGATCCCGGGATGGCTGCAGCGCATGCTGCCGCGCATCCAGGTCGAGGCGGGCGATGACGAGATCGTGCCGGATTGGGCCGAGGACGACCCTGATCGGCCGCGCGAGCGCCAGCCCGTCGGCGTGTAGCAACCGTACGGCGCCCTACCCTGGTGCCGTGTCCCGCACGTATGAGGTGCGCACCTACGGGTGCCAGATGAACGCTCACGACTCCGAGCGGATCTCCGGCGTGCTCGAAGACGCGGGCTACCGACAGGTCGCCGATGGGCAGGCGCCCGACCTGGTCGTGTTCAACACCTGCGCCGTGCGGGAGAACGCCGACAATCGGCTCTACGGCAACCTCGGGCATCTGGCGCCGGTCAAGGCGTCGACGCCGGGCATGCAGATCGCGGTCGGCGGGTGCCTCGCGCAGAAGGACCGCGGCGAGGTCGTGCGTCGCGCCCCGTGGGTCGATGTCGTCTTCGGCACTCACAATCTCGGGTCGCTGCCGGTCCTCCTCGAGCGTGCCCGGATCGAGGAGGAAGCCCAGGTCGAGATCCTCGAGAGCCTCGAGGTCTTCCCGTCCACGCTCCCCACGCGCCGGGAGTCGGCGTACGCCGCATGGGTGTCGATCAGCGTGGGATGCAACAACACGTGCACGTTCTGCATCGTCCCGGCATTGCGCGGCCGCGAGAAGGATCGTCGACCGGGCGACATCCTGGCTGAGATTCGGGCCCTCGTGGCCGAGGGGGTCATCGAGGTGACGCTCCTCGGGCAGAACGTCAACGCCTACGGCGTGGAGTTCGGCGATCGCGAGGCGTTCGCCGAACTTCTCCGCGCCTGCGGAGACGTCGAAGGCCTGGAGCGCGTGCGCTTCACCAGCCCGCACCCGCGGGACTTCACCGACGACGTCATCGCCGCCATGGCCGAGACGCCCAACGTGATGCCGCAACTGCACATGCCGCTGCAGAGCGGCTCCGACCGCGTCCTCCAGGCCATGCGCCGCTCCTATCGCGCCGATCGCTACCTGGGGATCATCGAGCGCGTGCGCGCGGCCATGCCCGACGCTGCCATCACGACCGACATCATCGTCGGCTTTCCAGGCGAGACCGAGGACGACTTCCAGGGCACCCTGGACGTCGTACGGGCCGCACGCTTTGCCAGCGCCTTCACGTTCCAGTACTCCCAGCGTCCCGGCACCCCCGCGGCCACCATGTCCGATCAGGTGCCCAAGCAGGTCGTGCAGGACCGCTATGACCGGCTGCTCGCGCTCGTCGAGGACATCGCCTGGGCCGAGAACAAGACGTTGGTCGGGCGAACTGTCGACGTACTCGTTGCCGAGGGGGAGGGGCGCAAGGACGGCTCTACCGCTCGCATCTCGGGGCGGGCCGCCGACAACCGGCTCGTGCACGTGACGCCATCAGTCGAGCTCCCGACGCCGCGCCCCGGCGACATGATGACCGCCGAGGTCACGTACGCCGCCCCACACCACCTGGTCGCCGATCGCATGCTCGGGATTCGCGCCACGCGAGCGGGCGACGCGTGGCAGGCGCGGGCATCCGAGCCACCCGCAGGAGTGCTCCTGCCCATGCCCGCCCTGCGCCCATGACAGTGATCGCGATCGTCGGACCCACCGCGGTCGGCAAGTCCGACCTCGCCGTCCGGTTGGCGCTGGCCCTGGGTGCGGAGATCGTGTCGGCCGACTCGATACAGGCGTACGTCGGCATGGACATCGGCACCGCCAAGCCGGGGATGGACGAACGCCGCGGGGTGCCCCACCACATGATCGACGTCTGGCAGCCCGATCAAGAGGTCAGCGTGGTGGCCTTCCGAGACCGCGCACGCGATGCCATCCGCGAGGCGCTCGATCGCGGGCGCCCGGTGATCGTCGTCGGAGGCTCGTGGCTCTACGTGCAGGCCATCCTGGACGAGATGGACTTCCCCGGGACCGATCCTGCGCTGCGTGCCCGATTGGAGACCGAGCTTGCTGAGGTGGGACCACAGGCCATGCACCAGCGGCTGGCTTCCCTCGATCCGGAGGCGGCCGCGGCGATCCTGCCCACCAATGGGAGGCGCATCGTGCGCGCCCTGGAGGTCGTCGAGCTCACCGGCTCCTTTACGGCGCGACTGCCCGAGTCGCGCGCCTGGATGACGGCGGCGTGGATCGGCCTGGTGAGCGATCGCGTCATGCTCGACGCGCGTATCACCGAGCGCGTGGATCTCATGTGGCAGCAGGGACTGGTCGCGGAAGTGCGTGCGCTTCGCGAGCGCGGCATCGGACGAACCGCGCGGGGGGCGCTCGGCTACCGGCAGGTCCTGGAGGCGATCGAGGGAGAGGGTGACCTCGAGGGCGCCCGGCGCGCCACCATCGACGGCACCCGGAAATTCGCCAGACGTCAGGAGCGCCGATTCCGCCAGGACGAGCGGATCCGCTGGGTTGTTGCCGGACCTGATGCCTTGGACGCCACCCTCGCCCACCTGCGTTGAGTGGCGGGTTGTGCTGTGCCCACACGGCGTGTCGGGCAGCACAACCCGCCACTCAACGGGCAGGCGGGGGGACGGCGACGTAGTACTCGGTGCCGAGCAGCTTGCGGAAGGCGAAGTCCGGCAGGCGGTTCAATATGGCGAGGGTGCGGATGGAATCGTCGGCCGCGGCCTGGCTGGCATGGGCGGCGAGGCTGGCGCGCTTGGCCGCGAGGTGGCGCGTGACGTCCACTCGGTGGGTGATCTTACGGCGCGGGGTCCAGGCGTTCGCGAACTCCGAAGGATCGAACTGAGCCGGGGTGAGTCGCGTTGCTGCTGCGAGGCGCACGGCCGTCGTAATGGGTTCGCGAGGCATGGTTGCCTCGAACAAGCGGGCGGTCGGTGAGAGCCTCGCAGCCTCGCGCACGCACGCATGCACGTGCACGTGGTCGGGATGGCCGTAGCCTCCCGAGGGGTCATAGCCGATGAGGATGCCTGCAGACTCCTCGGCAATGAGGTCGGCAAGGCGAGCGCTGATCTCTGGCACCGGCGCGAAGGCGAAGCCCCCGGGTGCCGATCCATCGCGACCGGAGTCGGCGTAGCCGAGATGCACCACGCGCGCCACACCGAGCAATCGGGCCGACTCCTCGACCTCGGCCCGCCGCACGTCGGCGAGCCCGTCGCGGTAGTCGGCCGAGGTCAGGCCCGCGCCCCCGTCCGTGGCCACGACGAGCACGACCCGCTGGCCCTCGGCGGCGGCGCGCGCCATCGTGCCCGACGTCAGCAGGGCCTCATCGTCGGGATGCGCGTGCACGAAGACCAGGGTGGCCACGGGCACATCCTCGCGCGGGGCGGACCAGGCTGCACACCCGAGGGCGTAACGTCGGGGGGTGCGCATCGCTCACGTCTCGGATTGCTACCTGCCGCGCACCGGCGGGATCGAGACCCAGGTGCGCTCGTTGGCCCTGGCGCAGGCGGCCCGCGGTCACGACGTACGCATCATCACGGCCTCGCCGGGGCACGGCGACGTGAGATCCGGGCGTGACAGCGTCGATGGCCTGTCGGTGGAGCGCATCGCCGTGTCGCTGCCCGGTGAGATCCCCCTTCATCCGCGCACGCGGGCGCGAGTCGTCGAGAGCCTGATCGCAAACCCCGTCGATGTCATCCACGTGCACGCGGGAGTGGTCTCGCCGTTCGCCTGGGGCGGCGTACGCGCGGCGCACGAACTCACCATCCCCACGGTGGTCACGGTGCACAGCGTGTGGGGTCCATTGGCCCGGCCGGCCTTCGGCGCGTCCAACTCCCTGGTGCGCTGGGCCTCCTGGGGTGTCGTCCTGTCGGCCGTCAGCCAGGTGGCGGCCGACCGGGTGAGCGAGGCCGTCGGCGTCGACGTGGATGTCCTGCCCAATGGCATCGACGCTTCTGCTTGGCGACCCCAGCAGCCCTGGACGCCGCAGCCCGGCGAGCTGCGCGTGGTTTCCGTGCTGCGACTTGCGCCACGCAAGCGCGTCGGGGCTCTCCTACGAGCGGTTGCGCGCGCATCCGTGCTGCTCGCCCCTGATGTCCGGGTGCGCGCCATGATCATCGGCGACGGACCGGAGCGCGGCAGGGCCGAGCGGCTGGCCGGGCGGCTGGGCATCGACGCGACATTCACCGGCCGACTGCCCGCGCGCCTCATCCGGGCGCGCTTTGCCGGGTCCGACGTCTTCGTGCAGGCCTCGGTCAAGGAGTCCTTCGGCATCGCGGCCCTCGAGGCCCGGTGTGCCGGCCTGCCCGTGATCGCCCGGGCCCAGACCGGATCGGGGGAGTTCATCGCCGACGGCCTCAACGGCTTCCTGGCCGCCGACGACGCGATGCTGGCCGACCGGCTCGTGCTCTTGGGTGGCGACCCCGATCTCCTCGCGCGCATGCATGCCGTCAACGCCTCCACTGAGCCCGACCAGACCTGGGCCCGTGTGTGCGACCGTGCACAGGCCCTGTACGCCAGGGCTGGTGCAGGTCCCGGCAGCGCCTAGGCTGGGCGCGTGACCTCCGGACCCATCCCCGTCATCAAGGGGCACGGCACCGGCAATGACTTCATCCTCATCCCCGACCTCGAGGGTCGGATCGAGATGACCGCCGACATGGCTGCCGACCTGTGTGACCGCCGACTCGGGCTGGGTGGCGACGGCGTGCTGCGCATCGTGCGCTGCGACGCCGACGACGACCCAGCGGCGACGGGCGCCGAGATCTTCATGGACTACCGCAACTCCGACGGGTCCCTGGCCCAGATGTGCGGCAACGGCATCCGCGTCTTCGCCGCGTATCTCGTGGAGCAGGGCCTAGCCGATCCAGCTGGCATGGACATCGCCACCCGGGGCGGCGTGCGACATGTCTTCTGCCGACCCGATGGGTTGTACGACGTGGCCATGGGCCCGGCGCTCGAACTCCCCGGAGTTCCGTCCGTCGCGGTGGGACGCATGGCCTTCCCGGCGAGCGCGATCGCGATGCCCAATCCGCATGCGGTTGTCTTCGTCGGTTCCCTCGATGCTGCGGGTTCACTGGACGAGCCACCCGACGTCAAGCCGGACGACTTCTTCCCCGAGGGCGTCAATGTCGAGTTCGTCCAGGAGATCGCCCCGGGCCATATCGCGATGCGCGTGCACGAGCGCGGCTCGGGCGAGACCCTGTCCTGCGGCACCGGCGCATGCGCAGCCGCCTACGTCGCGCGCCGCCGCCCTGGAGCGCAACCCGATGGCCCCGTCCGCGTCGACGTGCCCGGCGGCACGCTGCTCGTCGACGAGGCCGAGGACGGCATGCATCTCATCGGCCCCGCCGAGATCGTCGCCGAAGGTGAGCTCTCACCCGGCTGGGTCGCCCGTTGGGAGTAGACGACGAGATCACCCCGCTGACCGGTGAACTCGACCTCGAGGACCGACAGGCACTGCGTCGCGTAGCCGGCCTGTCGACCGAGCTCCAGGACGTCACCGAGGTTGAGTACCGCCAGGTGCGACTGGAGCAGGTGGTGCTCGTCGGCGTCTGGACCGAGGGCACGGCCTGGCAGGCCGAACGCAGCCTGGTCGAACTCGCCCGTCTTGCAGAGACGGCTGGCGCACAGGTGCTCGAGGGGCTCATCCAGCGCCGCGACCGGCCGGACCCCGCGACCTACATCGGGTCTGGCAAGGCCCAGGAGTTGCGCCGAGTCGTGGTAGCCACCGGCGCCGACACGGTCATCTGCGACGGCGAGCTCACGCCCGGCCAGCTGCGACACCTGGAGGACGTGGTCAAGGTCAAGGTGGTCGACCGCACCTGGCTGATCCTCGACATCTTCGCCCAGCACGCGCGCAGCAAGGCCGGTCGTGCGCAGGTGTCACTGGCGCAGATGGAATACCTGCTCCCGCGGCTGCGTGGCTGGGGCGAGTCCCTGAGCCGGCAGGCGGGCGGTCGCGCGGGCGGCGCGACGGGCGGCGTGGGCACGCGCGGTCCGGGCGAGACCAAGATCGAGACCGATCGCCGGCGCATCCGCGACCAGATGAGCGCGCTGCGCAAGCAACTCAAGGAGATGGAGCGCGTACGCCGCACCCAGCGCAGCGGGCGGCGCCGCTCGGGCACGCCAGCCGTCGCGATCGCGGGCTACACCAATGCCGGCAAGTCCAGTCTGCTCAATCGGCTGACCGGCGCCGGCGTCCTGGTCGAGGACGAGCTCTTCGCCACCCTCGACCCGACCGTGCGCCGACTGGAGCTTCCGAGCGGTCGCGCGTGCACCGTGGCCGACACGGTCGGCTTCGTCCGGCACCTGCCGCACCACCTCGTGGAGGCCTTCCGGTCCACGCTGGAGGAGGTCACCGAGGCTGATCTCGTGCTGCACGTCGTCGACGGGTCGGATGCCGAACCGGAGGAGCAGATGTCGGCGGTGCGCGAGGTGCTCTCCGAGATCGGCGCGGGCAACCTGCCTGAGCTCATTGTCATCAACAAGTGCGATATGGCCGATCCCATGGACATCGCGCGGCTGCGCCGCCAGGAGCCCGACGCCGTCATCGTGTCGGCACGCACGGGTGAGGGGATCCCCGAACTTCTCGCGGCACTCGACGCCCGCCTGCCCCATCCCGAGGTTGACATCGATCTCGTGGTGCCCTACGACCGCGGTGACCTCATCGCGCAGGCACATGAGCGCGGAGAGGTCATCGCCGAGGAGCACCTCGCCGATGGCACGCGACTGAAGGCGCGCGTCTCGCCCGAGTTGGCCGCGCGCCTGCAGGCCGCCGCCCGATGACCGGGGTCGACCAGGCGCTCGCGGCGGCCGCGGCCGAACTCGGCGGCGATCCGCGCGCCGGGCAGCTGGAGATGGCCAGGGCCGTTGCCGAGGCCATGGCCACCGGGGTCGCCGCTCGCAGGGGCGAGGGCACGCCCGAGCACCTGCTGGTGCAGGCGGGCACCGGCACCGGGAAGTCGCTGGCCTATCTCGCCCCCGCGGCACTTCATGCGGCCAGCACCGGGGGATCAGTCGTCATCGCGACGGCCACCCTCGCGCTGCAAAGGCAGTTGGTCGAGCGCGATCTGCCCGTGGTGTCCCGCGCCCTGGAGCCGCTGGTCGGCCGGCCGATCACATATGCCGTGCTCAAGGGCCGGCACAACTACGTCTGCCTCGAGCGCCTGCACCGGCTCGACAATGCCGAGGACGATGAGGACGGGGCAATCTTCTCGCTGCCGCGCAGCGAACTCGGCCGACAGGCGGTGGCCGTGCGCGCGTGGGCACTGGAGACCGAGACCGGCGACCGCGACGAATTCGGCGAGCCCATCGATGCACGAATCTGGCGCGGCCTGTCGGTGTCCCGCCGCGAGTGTGTCGGGGAGAGCCGCTGCTCCTTCGGCGGCGAGTGCTTCACCGCGCGCCGGCGCGAGGTGGCCATGCAGGCCGACATCGTGGTCACCAATCACGCCATGCTGGCCATCCACTTCGTCGAGGGCATCCCGGTGCTGCCCGAGCACGATGTGCTGGTTGTCGACGAGGCCCACGAGCTCGCTGATCGCGTGACCCAGGCGCTCACCCTCGACCTGTCGTCCCGGTCCATCGAGGTCGCGGCACAGCGTGCCCGCGCCTACATCACCCCGGAGATGCACGACGACCTGGCGGCGGCTGCCGACGCGCTCGGCCTCGCCCTCGAGGGCGTGAGCGGTCGGATCACCTCGACCGATCGCGACCTGACCTTGGCCCTGACGCGCGTGCGCGACACCGCGCGTACGGCGGTCTCGCAGATCACCGGCGACGACGATGTCGACACCATCGCTGCACGACAGCGAGCCAAGGGCGCGCTCGACGAGGCCTTCGATGCTGCGGGGCGATTCCTCACCGCGACGTCGGCGGACGTCGTGTGGATCGGCGACGGGGAGGCGCACCTGGCACCCCTGCACGTCGCCGGGCTTCTCGCGCACGGAGTGTTCGCCGAGCGGCCTGTCGTCCTCACCAGCGCGACGCTGACCGTCGGTGGCGGATTCGAGTCGATTAAGGCGGCACTCGGCTTGACGGATGCGAACGTCGAGACCCTCGATGTGGGCAGTCCCTTCGACTACGCCAAGCAGGGGATCCTCTACGTCGCGCGGCACCTGCCGCCGCCTGGGCGTGACGGCATTCCCGAGGAGGCACTCGACGAGGTCGGCGATCTGGTGGAGGCGGCCGGAGGTCGCACCCTGGTGCTGTGTTCGTCGTGGCGCGCGGTGGAGCGTGTCGGCGACTACCTGCGGGTGCGTGTCGATGGTGACGTGCTCGTGCAGCGCCGCGGAGACACCGTGGCACACCTGGTCGACAGGTTCACGCGCGAGCCCGACACCACGCTGGTCGGGACGATGTCGCTGTGGCAGGGGGTCGATGTGCCGGGTGAGACATGCTCGCTGGTCGTGATCGATCGCATCCCCTTCCCGCGCCCGGATGACCCGCTGACCGCGGCCCGGCAGGAGGCCGTGGATGCCGCCGGCGGGTCAGGCTTCGCGCAGGTGAGCGTGCCGCGGGCCGGATTGCTGCTGGCCCAGGGCTCCGGCCGGCTCATCCGCGATGCGCAGGATCGAGGTGTCGTGGCGGTGCTCGATCCGCGCCTGGCTACGGCGAACTACGCGCAGGCACTGCGCAGGTCGATGCCACCGCTGTGGTTCACCACCGACCGCGATGCCGCGCTCGGTGCGCTGCAGAGGTTGCGCGAGGGCGTCAGACCCGGCGCATGACGGTCACGACGCGGCCCAGGATCGTCGCGTGGTCGCCGTCGATGGGGGAGTAGGCAGGATTGTGCGGCAGCAGCCAGGTGTGGCCGTCACGTCGCTGCAAGGTCTTGACCGTGGCCTCGTCGTCGAGCAGCGCCGCGACGATCTCGCCGTTGTCGGCTGTGGGCTGACGGCGTACGACGACGTAGTCGCCATCGCAGATCGCCGCCTCGACCATGGAGTCGCCCACGACCTTGAGCAAGAAGAGTTCGCCGTCGCCGACGATCTCGCGGGGGAGCGGGAAGACGGTCTCGACCGCCTCCTCGGCCAGGATCGGGCCGCCGGCGGCGATGCGCCCGAGGACGGGGACGTAGGCGGCCGTGGGATGAGCATCGCCACTATCCGTGGGGTCGACGGTGTCGGCGTCGGCTACGACAAGCGCGCGCGGGCGGTGGGCATCTCGGCGCAGGACGCCCTTCTTCTGCAGGACGCCGAGCTGGTGGGAGACGCTCGAGGGTGAGGTGAGCCCGACGGCCTCGCCGATCTCCCGCACGCTGGGCGGATAGCCGCGCTCGTCGACGGTGCGGCGGATCACCTCGAGGATGTCGCGCTGACGAGGAGTGAGGGCGTCGCCGAAGTCACCCTCCGCCACGGGCTCAGGGGCGGGGTCGGGAGCGGGGCGGCGGGCCATGGATCCTCCTGCGGTGGCGGGCGACTGGTCGAGCGTGGCCGGATGTCAGACCCCTGGGGGAGCCTTCTTCCCGTGACCACGACGGTAGCGACACGACCGGGCAAATTCAAACACCTGTTCGATCAATCCTGGACGTGTCGCGTGACCTGTGGTACCAATGGTACAGGTGTTCGAACGAACACCCGTTCGACCGCCCTCCCGCCCGGGAAGGCCCGCCGAGAGGAGGAGCCCATGGCCCTCGCCTACGCCCCCGCCCCCGCCCTGACCGCGCGCCCGTGCCGGGCGAGCCGGGCTCCTCGTACCGGGCTGGTTCTCACCCGCCGGGGCCGCCTGGCCATCGTGCTGCTGGCGGCGGTCGCCCTGCTGGCCCTGGCCCCGTGGCGGGCCATCGCAAGCACCCCTGCCGGCACGGTCCCCGAAGGCTGGGCGGCCGTCACCGTCGCCCCCGGAGACACCCTGTGGGAGTACGCCCAGGAGGCGGCGCCTGGCGCTGACCCCCGGCCCCTCATCGCGGAGATCCGGGCAGTCAACGACCTGCCCAGTTCCACGCTCCAGCCCGGTCAGCGGCTCGTCGTCCCGGCTGCCTCCCAGGGCTGACGGCGCCGCTGCCCGGGCGGTCATGGGGGCTGTGGCCCCTGGGATGCCTGTGGCGTGAGAGGTAAACGCGACACGCCCGTTCGAGATCTTGCGCGCAGTCGCGCGAGGGTCTAAGGTCCCCGCTACATCTAGTGGTCACACCGGTGTAGTTCCTCCACAGATTGTGGTCTGGAGCCCACAGGTGATCCCCAGGTGGTCCACAGGGTCGTCCACGGGGCGGCCCCGCTGTCGCTAGGGAAGGGAGGGTCCGTGCGCTGCCCCTACTGCCGCGGTACCGACTCCCGGGTCCTGGACTCCCGCACCGCCGATGACGGCGCGGCCATCCGCCGCCGCCGCGAGTGCCAGGAGTGCGGCAAGCGCTTCACCACGGCCGAGCATGCGGTGCTCTCGGTGGTCAAGCGCTCCGGGGCCACCGAGCCGTTCAGCCGAGCCAAGGTCATCTCCGGGGTCCGCAAGGCGTGCCAGGGCCGACCGGTCAGTGACGACGACCTCGCCCTGCTCGCCCAGCGCGTCGAGGACGCCGTACGCGCGGCCGGCGCCGCTGACGTGCCCTCCTCCGAGGTGGGCGTGGCGATCCTCGGGCCGCTGCGCGAGCTCGACGAGGTTGCCTACCTCCGCTTCGCGTCCGTCTACCGCAACTACGACAACCTCGAGGACTTCGAGGCTGAGATCACCCTGCTTCGCTCCGAGGCTGCGCTCGCCGCAACCTCACCCGAGTCCGTTGACGCGGTCTCGGTCAGTTCCACCCTGCCCACACCATCCTGAGGAGACACCCGCATGACCGAGATCACCAACCGTCCCGTGTCCACCGGCACGGGCACCGGCCTCACCTTGGAGCGCCTCTACACCACGCCCGGCGTTCACCCGTACGACGAGGTCACGTGGGAACGTCGCGACGTCGTCCAGACCAACTGGAAGACCGGCGAGTCGGTGTTCGAGCAGCGGGGTGTCGAGTTCCCCGACTTCTGGAGCATCAACGCATCGACGATCGTGACGACCAAGTACTTCCGCGGCGCCGTGGGCAGCGACACGCGGGAGTCGAGTCTTCGCCAGCTCATCGATCGGGTGGTGCTCACCTACACGCAGGCCGGCCGCGAATACGGCTACTTCGCGACACCTCAGGACGCGGAGATCTTCGAGCACGAGCTCACCTACATGCTGCTGCACCAGGTGTTCAGCTTCAACTCGCCCGTGTGGTTCAACGTCGGCACGCCGGCCCCGCAGCAGGTCTCGGCCTGCTTCATCCTCGCCGTCGACGACACCATGGACTCGATCCTCAACTGGTACCGCGAGGAGGGCCTGATCTTCAAGGGCGGCTCGGGTGCCGGCCTCAATCTCTCGCGCATCCGCTCGTCCAAGGAGCTGCTGTCCTCGGGTGGCACGGCCTCCGGCCCGGTGTCGTTCATGCGCGGCGCCGACGCGTCCGCGGGCACCATCAAGTCGGGTGGCGCCACCCGCCGCGCGGCCAAGATGGTTGTTCTCGACGTCGACCACCCCGACATCGAGGAGTTCATCGAGACCAAGGTGCGCGAGGA
>CAINGG010000159.1 GCA_903848435.1 uncultured Actinomycetes bacterium
AGGGCCCCGGCCGCCTCGGGGTCGTCGACGTTGCCCGGTCGATGCAGCGTCGCCACGATGTAGCGCTCGGGCAGGCCGAGCGACGAGCGTGCGCGCTCGGCGTCCAGCCGGTCGAGGTTGGCGAGCAGCGTGTCGATCATCGGGTTGCCGACCAGGTGGATGCGGTCGGGATCGACGCCTTCGCGGGCCAGGTGTGCGATGGCGTCGGGGCTGGTGCACAGGAGAAGATCCGAGAGTCGATCGGTGACGATTCGATTGATCTCCTCGGGCATCGACATGTCGAAGCTGCGCAGCCCCGCTTCCACGTGAGCGACGGGAATGCCGAGCTTGGACGCGGTTACGGCAGCGGCCAACGTCGAGTTGACATCGCCGTAGACGATCACGAGCTCAGGTCGTGTCTCGACGAACTCCTGCTCAAGGCCGACCATGAGGGCTGCGGTCTGCTGGGCATGGCTCCCCGAACCCACCCCGAGGTTGATGTCGGGTCGCGGCAGATCGAGTTCGCGGAAGAAGATCTCCGACATGCGGTCGTCGTAGTGCTGACCCGTGTGGACCAGTCGCTGGCGGGCCCCCGCGGCCGCCAGGGCGGCAATGACGGGGGCTGCCTTGGGGAAGTTCGGGCGCGCTCCGGTCACGTGGAGCAGGGTCATCGCTGCCTTCCTGTGGGCGTCGCGAGCCGGTCGGGGTGTCGGGCGACCTCTACTATCCCAGACGAGGAGGTGCCCATGGCACGGCTGCGCGCCCTGCGGCGGGGCGCCGACGCGGCACGTCGCCTGCCCCTCGCGGTCAGCGGCGCCGTCCGTCGTTTCGCCGAGGACCCGGCCCGGGGCCGGGTTGCCCTCGAGCGGGCGTGGCCCGCCGCGGCCCGTGGCCCGCGCGGCACTGCGCCGGCCGCGCTGGTCGATCGAGCGGTGGCCGAGGATCGGCTGGTGGACGCTGAGGTCGCGCTCGCCCTCATCCCCGTCGACGATCCGACGCGCGAGTCATGCGAGCTGGCCGTACGCCGATTGCGCGGCGAGATCTCGTCCGTTCTGTCCGCGAAGCCCGCCGATGCGCGCGGTCGTCGCGTACAGCGGTTGGCGCGGCGCCAGGCGGATGCGCTGACCTCGCCGCTCCCCACCTGGGCCTACCGCGCCTCTCAGGGTTCCGCGCGCACGGAGACCAGCCCGCCTGCGCGCATCCTGCACGTTGTCACCAACTCGCTGCCGCTGACCCAGGCCGGTTCGACGATTCGCACGCACCGAATCCTTCAGGCGCAGCGTGCGCTCGGCTGGGATGCGCGCGCCGCCACGCGGCCGGGCTATCCCGTGACCCACGGCGATCTCGATGCCGCTGCGGTCGGGGTGCTCGAAGGCGTGCCCTATGTGCGCCTCCTTCCGGGCGTCATGCCCGCCGACACAGAGTTGCCGCGAGTCCACGCCGACCTCTTGCGTGGCTACGTGGACGAATTCGCCCCCCATCTGCTCCACGCCGCGTCGGATCACGCCAATGCCCGTGCCGCGCTCGAGGTCGGTCGGCGCGCGGGGATTCCCGTTGCCTACGAGGTGCGCGCCTTCCACGAAGACACATGGCTGTCTCGTCACGGAGGGGAAGCCGCCCGACATACCGACGTCTATCGATGGACCCGCGATCGACACACGGAGGTGATGCTCGGTGCCGACCTCGTGACCACCCTCGGAGTGGCGATGCGCGAGGAGATCATCTCGCGCGGAGTCGCGGCCGACCGTGTGGTCGTCGTCCCCAATGGGGTGCCGCTGAGCTTCCTTGATGAGGGCGCTACTCCGGCCGATGCGCGAGCGGCACTGGGGCTCGACCCGCGCGGATTCTGGATCGGCAGCGTGGCGACCGTGCACGACGCGGAGGGATTCGACGTCATGCTCGATGCGATCGCGCACTTGCGCGCGCACGGTATCGACGCCCGTGCCCTTCTCGTCGGCGACGGGCCGGCGCTGCCCGCGCTTCGAGCGCGGGCACGGAGCCTGGGAGTTCCGCTGGAGGCTCCCGGGCGCGTGCCGGTCGACCAGGCACCCCGCTACTTCGATGCCCTCGACGTCTTCGCCTACCCGCGCCTGGACACGCCGCTCAACCGCGAGGTGACCGGGCTGAAGCCCCTGGAGGCCCAGGCCCGCAGCCGTCCCGTCGTGGGTTCTGACCTCCCGGCGGTCGTGGAGGTCCTGGCCCCCGGCAGCCCCCTGGTGCCGGCCGGTGACCCTGACGCGCTGGCCACGGCCCTGGGCGACCTGCTCGATCCCGCCTCATTGCGCCGAGTCGGCCAGGCGGGCCACGACTGGGTCGCGGCACACCGCACGTGGGCTTCCGTGACCGACCGCTATCGCACCGCGTACGCTGCTCTCGGCGTTCCCACCGAGGGGAGTCCGCCGTCGGGACCGTGACCCGACGCCTGCGCCCAACCGACCACGCGCGCATGTGATGAAGGAAGACGTGACTATGGCCCGCGACCTCGTGGTGATCGGCCTTGGCTACGTCGGCCTCCCGCTCGCTCAGGAGGCGGCGCGCTCGGGGCTCTCGGTCACCGGGCTCGATGTCTCCGAGCGCGTCGTCGAGGGGTTGCGCGCCGGCCGGTCGCATGTCGACGACCTCTCCGACGACGACATCGCCACGATGCTGGCCGCCGGCTTCGAGGCCACCACTGACGCGTCGGTCATCGCGGAGGCTGACGCGGTCGTCATCTGCGTGCCCACCCCGCTCACGCCCGAAGGCGGTCCGGACCTCGGCCCGGTGCTCGGTGCCACGCGAGCGATTGCCGCGCATCTTCGCCCGGGCCACCTGATCGTGCTCGAGTCGACCACCTACCCCGGCACCACCGACGACGAGGTGCGCCCTCTCCTCGAGGCGAA
>CAINGG010000160.1 GCA_903848435.1 uncultured Actinomycetes bacterium
GGCACAACGAGGAAGGCGGTGCGCCAATCCAGCGATGACAGTGCGCCCCCGACAAACGTCAACACCATGGTGACGATCATCAGGACCGCCGTGAACAGGCCCATCGCGGCTGCCAACTTGCCCGGCTTCGCGACCGAACGGATGTAGGCGAATGCCGCACCATAGGCGGCGCCGAGGCCCACACCGGCGATGACGCGACCCAAGAGGAAGAAGACGTTGTCAGGCGCCAGGAACACGATCACGTCGCCGATGATCGAGATCACCAGGGCTGCCTGCAGGACCTTGCGTCGACCGAGTGAGTCGGCCAACAGACCACTGGAGATCGCGGTGGCGGCGAGAGCGAGCGTCGAGATGCTGGCCGCCAGTGACGTGTTGGTGAGGTCGAGGCCGCGCGCAGCCCCCACGAGAGCCGTCGAGGCGATGTTGGGATCCGTTCCCTGGATGGCTGCGACCACACCCAGGAACACCAGCGCGAGGGTCGGTCTCTTGACCGCGGGTGGGGTGCTCGGGAGTTGAGTCCAGGGACGTGGTGTAGGAGTTGATCGGGTTCGGCGTGGTGCCGCAGACGGAGGCGGTCACCGCGTGACCCTCGGAGAACCATAGCCAAATGGATCTTCGAGAGGAACAACACGATGACCGCCAATCCCAGTATTGACCTGAGCGGCTTCTTGGACGAGCAGCTGTCCCAGGCAAGCCCTGATCTGCTGCGGCAGATGATCAAGACCTTCGCCGAGGCGCTGATGGCCGCGGAGGCCGACGCGTTGTGCGGCGCGGGCTACAACCAGCGCTCCGAGGAGCGGGTGAACCACCGCAACGGCTACCGCGATCGCCGGTGGGACACCCGCGCCGGCAGCATCGAGGTGGCCATCCCCAAACTCCGGCAGGGGTCGTACTTCCCCGACTGGCTGCTGGAGCGCAGGCGGCGTGCGGAGGCGGCGCTGGTCAGCGTGGTCGCCACGTCGTATCTGCTGGGAGTGTCGACCCGGCGGGTGGAGAAGCTGGTGGCCGCGCTGGGCATCACGGGGCTGTCGAAGTCGCAGGTCTCGGCGATGGCCGCCGACCTCGACGCCCAGGTGGAGGCCTTCCGCACCCGGCCGCTGGACAACGGCCCCTACACCTTCGTCGCCGCCGACGCCTTGACGATGAAGGTCCGCGAGAGCGGCCGCGTGGTCAAGGTCGCCGCGCTGGTGGCGACCGGGGTCAACGCCGAGGGCTACCGCGAGATCCTGGGTCTGCGGCTGAACACCAGCGAGGACGGGGCGGGCTGGCTGGCGTTCTTCCGCGACCTGGCCGCCCGCGGCCTGTCCGGGGTCCGGCTGGTCACCTCCGACGCCCACCCCGGCCTGGTGGCCGCCGTGGGCGCCACCGTGACCGGCTCGTCGTGGCAGCGGTGCCGCACCCACTTCGCGGCGAACCTGATGGCGGTATGCCCCAAGGCGGCGTGGCCCGGCGTCAAAGCGCTGCTGCACTCGGTCTACGACCAGCCCGACGCCGCCGCGGTGCACTCCCAGTTCGACCGCGTGGTCGCCCAGCTGGCCGACCAGCTGCCCGCCGTGGCCGACTACCTCGACGAGGCCCGCGCCGACATCCTCGCCTTCACGGCCTTCCCCAAAGCCGTGTGGCGCCAGATCTGGTCCAACAACCCCAACGAACGGCTCAACCGCGAGATCAGGCGCCGCACCGACGTCGTCGGCATCTTCCCCAACCGGGAATCAGCCGTACGCCTCATCGGCGCCGTCCTCGCCGAACAGCACGACGAATGGGCCGAGATGCGCCGCTACATCGGCCTGGAGGTCCTCGCCAAATCCCGCATGTCCATCGTCACCGACACCAGCCACGACACACCCGACAAGGAGGCCCCAACACCCGCGCTCAGCGCCTAACATCCAACCCACCGAGGGTCACGAACACGGCGCTCGTACACCACCTCTGAGGACTTGACC
>CAINGG010000161.1 GCA_903848435.1 uncultured Actinomycetes bacterium
ATTGGCCGGGCAATCATCGGCGGAAGCGGGCGCACCGACCCCGCTCGCCGACTCCACCGGGGCCGACGACTCCGCCGACTGTCCTGACGAACCGCATCCGGCCAAGACCACGCCTGCAGCCATGGCCGTAACGACCACTCGCTTCACCTCAACAACTCCCGATCGACTCGACGTACAGGTCGATGCGTGCCCAGTCATCGGCGGCCGACGTGTCGGTCCACTCGCGCGCGATCTCCTTGTTGTCCGGCAGCCGCTTCACCAGGACGCTCCCCTGGGAGCTCCCCTTGAGCCGGTACTCCTGGTTTTCGCTCAAGCCCCCGGTCTTGAGTTGAACGTCGTCCCTCGCGCACCGGCCTCCGGCGGCTGTGCGGTACACGGAGAAGGCGTTGGCCGACCGCCAATCCGGCGGATCTGAGAGGCCCACCGCCACTCCCGGAGCGGTGGTGTCCGGTGAGGTGGTCATGAGGATCCAGTTGCGAACCCAGTCGGGATCCGGGATCCAGGGAGACAACTTGTCCGAGTGGATGGGTGCCTGCGCGTCACCGAAGCTCGCACCCTTGCCGGGCTCTAGTCGACAGGGCGACTTGTCATCCTTGCGCTGACTCCACAGCCACAGGGTGCCGTCCGTGTTGTTGTAAATATGGCCGAAGACGCCGTCATCAGCCTGCAAGTATCCCTTCAGAATGCCGCGCAGTGGCGAATTCGCCGGACACTCATCCCCCGAGGCTGGCGCCCCGGCGTCAGTCGCCAACTCCACCGGTACCGACGGCGCGACCGACGACTCGGCCGACTGTCCTGACGAGCCACATCCCACCAGCACCAAGCCCGTGGCTAGGCCCGCAACGGCCCAGACCCTCATCCGCACGTCCCGATGGACTTCACATAGAGATCGATGCGGGCCCAGTCATCGGCCTTGCTCGTGCCTATCCACTCACGGGCGATGGACTTGCTGTCCGGATGGCGCTTGACCACGACCGAGCCCTGCTCTGTCCCATTGAGCCAGTTCTCCTCGTTCTCCTCCAGCCCGCCGGTGTCCAGCCACGACTCCCCGTCTCCGCAGATCGAGTTGCTGGATGTCCAATACATCGTCTTCACCTTTGGTAACCCCATCAAGTAGGGATCCCACGCATAGATGCGGATTCCGGGGGTGTCCCGAGTGCCGGTCGACACGAGGAGGTTGACGTGCTCTCCGGCGCCGAAGGCCCCTCCGCGTCCGGCGTCGAGTCGGCACCACTTCTCGTTGCCTCCCCACGCTTTAACCCACAGCGTCGAGCCGGTCTCGTTGTAGACCGTGCCGAAGACGCCGTCATCCTTATCGAATTGCCCAGCGGCGAGGCCCTCCCCAGCCGTGAGCGGGGGACCGCTGCGACAGGGCTGATCCCCTTCTGCGGCAACCGCACCCGACGTACCGGCTGATTCCACCGGTACCGACGGCGCGACCGACGACTCGGCCGACTGTCCTGACGAACCGCATCCCACCAGCACCAGGCCCGTGGCAATGCCAACAATCATGAACGCTTTCATCTAGCAGCGTCCCATCTGGTCGACGTAGAAGTCGATGATCGCCCAGTCGTCGGA
>CAINGG010000162.1 GCA_903848435.1 uncultured Actinomycetes bacterium
GACTTTCAGGCCGAGGCGACTCGATAGGACGGAGGTGCCCGCGCGGTCATGCTGGGTGAACACCATGCCAGCGCGTCCGCGCGATGCGTGGTTGTGATCGGTCTGCAGCGCGAGGGTCGACTTGCCGCAGTCCATCGTGCCGGAGAAGAAGACCAGCTCAGCCACGTCAGTTGCCCCCCTCCAGGACCAGCAGCGGAATCTGCATCTCATCAGGCGTCACGGAACCATGCTGCCCGCGCAGGGAGGACACGATGCCATCAACCTGGTCGCTGCACAGGGCGTGGCGGCCACGGGCCACCGCGAGCACGTCGCCGAGTCGCTCGGCATAGTCGGCCTCGACATCGCCCACCAGGCCCATGTCGACCACCGCTTCCCGGCCGAGCACCCAGGCTCGTTCGCCCAGCGTCTCGGCCCACGTGGCCGCCACCTCGCCGGCCGCCCCGGGCCGGGCGTAGACGTGCCGCATGCGCGGCTCGCCCGCGACGCGGCGTACCCCTTCGCGAAGCGGCCGCAGCGCGTCGATGTCGACGCGATCGGAGTCGGCGCAGTCGACCATGCCGTGATCTGCGGTGACGATGAGGACGGCCTCGGGAGGCATGGCGCGCCGCATGCCTGCGACGAGAGCGTCTACGTGGCGCAGCTCCTCCCGCCACGCATCCGAATCGACGCCGTGGATGTGACCGGTCTTGTCGAGGTCGCCCCAGTAGGCGTAGGTCAAGGACGAGGCCCCCGACGGCCGGGCCAGGGCCGCAATGCGCTCCCCGACCGAATCGGCACCGTGATAGTCGCCGCCGCGCAGCACTGCGCGCGTCAGGCCCGAGTGCGCGAATGCGCGCGGGCCCACCGACGCGACATCGACGCCGGCAGCGGCCGACCGCTCCAGCACGGTGGCGTCCGGCTGAACGGCCAGGGGGTGCGGATCGTCACCCCAGCCGAGCGGATGCAGCAGCGATCCGGTCTCGGGGAGCAGGAACGACGCCCCCACCATGCCGTGCATGCCGGGCGGGCGCCCCGTGCCGAGGCTGCCCAGGCCGACGGGCGTAGTCGACGGGAAGCACGCCGACAGTGCCCTGCCAGAAGCGCCGGCCAACGTCGGGGCGAGTGTGGCGTGGGCGGCGAGCTGGCGCGCCCCGAGGCCATCGACAAGGAGCACCACAAGGTGCCGGGCCTCGCCCACGGTGTCGCGCAGACCGAGTGAGTCGGAAAAGCCCGGCACGCCGAGCACGGAGGCGGCGGACGGCAACACCTCGGCCAAGGTCGCGTGGCCATAGGGAGGCGGGGCGGGAAGCTCCTCGGCCGCCGGCGTCAAGGGATCAGCGCAGCCGCGCGGCCGTCGCCTCTGACAGCGCGGCGGCGAAGTTGAGGGCCTGGGCGACGACGTCGGCACCGTCAGCGGCCTCGGACACGCGCAGCGACAGGTCGTCGTTGCTGGCCGTGCCGGTGTAGCCGTGGTCGGCATCGCACTCGGGATCGGAGCATCCGGCCGGCTCGAGGTCGATGCGGCTCACCGCTCCCCAGCCGATCGTGAGGACGACCTCGCGCATCGGACCGCCCGCAGAGTGCCGCGCGGGGTTGGCCACGACGCGGGTCACGACGACGGAGTCGACGCGCTCGAGTCGCACCGCCTCGGTCGATGCGGAGGCGTAGGGGTCGGCACTGGTGTCGTCCGGTCCGCTCTCGTCGGTGTGCCCGACGATCAGCCGGGTGGGCGTCAGGACAAGGACCGTGACGTGGCGGCGCAACTCATCACGATCGAAGGTCGCCTCGTGATGCACGACGTAGGACACCAGGGGTTCGCCGGCGAGGGCCGTCTCGAGTGCGTCAGCCACCAGCGTCGGGTAGTAGCCACTGCGCTCAATGTCGGTGCGCAGGCGCCGATGCAGCGTCGAGGCGTCCGTCATGGCCCGAATCCTCCCACCCGGGTCCGACCTCGACCCGTGCCGGGGCACTACCGTGACGTCGTGACGTCTTCTCCCCTCGTCGTGCTCCCTGAGGTGGCCGCCGCGCTGGCTGACGATCGTCCGGTCGTGGCACTGGAATCCACCATCGTCAGCCACGGCCTGCCGCGTCCGGAGAACCTCCGCGTGGCCCGGGCCGTCGAGCAGGCCGTTCGAGCCCACGGCGCGGTGCCAGCCACCATCGCCGTGCTGGGCGGTGCGGTCCGCGTGGGCTTGGATGACGCAACCTTGGAGGAGATCGCGGCCCGCGACGACGTGGTCAAGGTGAGCCTGCGCGATCTGGGCACCGTCGTCGCCCGGGGTCTTCCCGGCGCCACCACGGTGGCCGCCACCAGCCATGCTGCCAGCCGTGTGGGCATCCGGGTCTTCGCCACGGGTGGTCTCGGCGGGGTGCACCGGGAGGCCCGCGACAGCTGGGACGAGTCTGCCGACCTTGCCGCGTTGGCCCAGGAGCCCATCGTCGTCGTCTGCTCGGGCGTGAAGTCGATCCTCGACGTACCCGCGACACTCGAACGCCTCGAGACGTTGAACGTCACCGTGCTCGGCTACGGCACCGATCGGTTCCCGGGTTTCTACCTGTCCGATTCGGGCGCGGCCGTCGACTGGCGCGTGGACTCCCCCGACGAAGTGGCGAGCATCGTTCGCGCGCGCGACGCCCTGGGCACGCCGGGCGGTGTGGTTGTCGCCCATCCGATTCCGGTCGACGGGCAAATGGATCCCGACCTCCACGACCGCGTGCTCGAGGAAGGCCTGCGCCTGGCGCATCAGAAGGGCGTTCAGGGCAAGGCCGTCACGCCCTTCCTGCTCGACCATTTCCACCGCTCGACGGGTGGCCGCAGCCTGGAGGTCAACACGGCCATCATCCTGGGCAATGCTGCCTTGGCGGCGGACATCGCCGTGGCACTGAGCGCCGCGTGAGCGCTCCGATCCTGGTTCTCGGCGACGTCATGACCGACGTCGTCGCCCTGGCGGAGGCCACGCCCGTACGCGGAAGTGACGTCGCCGCGCACGTCAGCACGCGAGGCGGCGGCAGCGCGGCCAACCTCGCAGCGTGGCTGGCCGTTTCGGGGCGACCCGTCACGATGATCGCCCGCGTGGGCGCGGATGCCTGGGGCGATGCCGCGATCGACGATCTTCGCAGCGCCGGAGTGACGACCCGGATCGCGCGCGACCCCGAAGGATCCACCGGCACGTGCATCGTGCTCGTCGAACCCGACGGTGAGCGCACGATGCTCCCCGACCCGGGAGCCAACAACAGGCTGGTCCCCGCTGACGTTCCGCTGGACCTGTTTGCCCGGGGTGCTCACCTTCACGTGTCGGGCTACTCGCTGCTGCGCGACGGCTCGCGCCCGGCCGCGCTCCTGGCCCTGGCCACGGCCCGCGAGGCCGGCATGACGGTCAGCGTCGACATGTCATCGGCCGCCCCACTGGCCCTGGTCGGCGCAGACCGCTTCCTGGCCTGGGCGGGCCCCGCGGACGTCGGCTTCGCCAATCACGACGAGGCAACGGCGCTGACCGGTCAGGCCGACGCGACCTTGGCCGCACGAGCCCTGGCGGCACGCTTCGCGCTTGCCGTGGTCAAGGTGGGCGAGCAAGGCGCCGTGGCCGCGGACGAGACCGGCGGCACCTGGTCTGCACCGGCGGCCGGCACGACCGGTGAGTCCATCGACACCACCGGGGCCGGGGATGCGTTCGCGGCAGGCTTCCTGGCCGCCTGGACTCGCGGCGCCCCGCCCGGTGAGGCGCTGGAGCAGGGCGCGACGCTCGCGGGCCGCGCCGTTGCCACGGTCGGGGGCCGTCCCTAGGGCACGATCGACCCAGCATCCGCGCACCATCCAGGGAGACACATGCCACGTCGCACGCCCTCGTCGCCACCCGGTCGGGGCACCCCAGCGGGGCCCGAGCGCGTGATCGACATGGACGTCGACGACGAGATGCGCACGTCGTTCCTCGAATACGCCTACTCCGTCATCTACTCCCGTGCCCTGCCCGACGCCCGCGACGGCCTCAAGCCCGTGCAGCGGCGCATCCTCTACCAGATGGGCGAGATGGGACTTCGGCCCGATCGGGGGCACGTCAAGAGTGCGCGCGTCGTCGGCGAGGTCATGGGCCGACTGCATCCCCACGGAGACTCGGCGATCTATGACGCTCTCGTCCGCATGGCCCAGTCCTTCACGCTCCGCCTGCCGCTCGTCGACGGTCACGGCAACTTCGGCTCGCTCGACGACGGCCCCGCGGCCATGCGCTACACCGAGTGCCGCCTGGCACCCGCCGCCGTGGCCATGACCGCGGGGATCGACGAGGACGTCATCGACCTCGTGTCCAACTACGACGGCCGCGAGATGGAGCCCGTCGTCCTGCCGGCAGCCTTCCCGGCCCTCTTGGTCAACGGTGCCGCAGGCATTGCCGTTGGCATGGCGACCGCGATGGCACCGCACAATCTGGGCGAGGTCACCGCCGCTGCGCGCCACCTCGTACTCAACCCGGATGCCAGCGCCGCCGAGCTGATGCGCTTCGTCCCCGGCCCGGATCTGCCCGGCGGCGGGACGATCATCGGACTTGACGGCGTCCGCGAGGCCTACCAGTCCGGTCGCGGGTCGTTCCGCATGCGGGCCACGACGCGCATCGAGCAGGTCACGCCCCGACGCCGCGGCATCGTGGTCACCGAACTTCCCTTTGGCGTCGGCCCCGAACGCGTCATCGAACGCATCAAGGAGCTCGTGTCGAGCAAGAAGGTGCAGGGCATCTCCGACATCGTCGACCTGACGGACGGCCAGCACGGGCTGCGCCTGGTCATCGAGGTGGCCCCGTCGGTGAACCCCGAGGCGCTGCTGGCCCAACTCCTGCGACTGACGCCCCTGGAGGAGGCCTTCAACATCAACGCCGTAGCGCTGGTCGATGGCGAGCCGCGCACGCTCGGCCTGCGCGAGCTGCTCTCCGTCTTCGTCGATCACCGCCTTGACGTCACCCGCCGACGCAGCGACTACCGGCGCCGGCGTGCGCGCGAACGCCTGCACCTGGTCGAAGGACTGCTCGTCGCCATCCTCGACATCGACGAGGTGATCGAGGTCATCCGCTCCAGCGACGACGCCGCACAGGCCCGCGAGCGGCTCATCAGCGTCTTCGACCTCTCGCAGGAGCAGGCCACCTACATCCTCGACATGCCGCTGCGGCGCCTGACGAAGTTCTCGCGCATCGAGCTCGAGACCGAGCGCGACGAGCTCGCCTCAGCCATCGACGAGCTCACCGCGATCCTCGACGACCAGGACCGCCTCCGACAGGTCGTCGCCGACGAGCTGCTGGCCGTCGCCGAGCAGCACGCCACCCCACGGCGCACCGTGCTGCTCGAGGACACGGGCACGCAGGCGCTGGCCGACGTACCCCTCGAGGTCGCCGACGGCCCGTGCCGGGTGCTGCTCTCCGGCACCGGGCTCCTGGCGCGCACGACAGGATCCGACGTGGGAGAGGGCGGGTCGCGCACCGCGCACGACGTCATCGTCTCGAGCACCACCACGTCGACTCGCGGGTCCCTCGCGCTGCTGACCAGCCGCGGGCGTGCGCTGCGCCTTCCGGTCGTCGAGCTCCCGGCCCTGCCCGCGTCCGCCCAGGCCCCCGCCCTGGCCGGCGGGGCACCGCTCGGCGCGCTGGTCGACCTGCCGTCCGGCGAGCGCGTGCTCGGGATCCTCGACCTCACCGATCCGCCGGCCATCTTGCTGCTCGGCACTCGACAGGGCGTGGTCAAGCGCACGGCCCTGGAGCCGCCCAGCGCCAAGGACTCCTGGGAGGTCATCGCCCTCGCCGACGGCGACGAGGTCGTGGGCGCGTGCGAGGCGACCGACGCCGACGAGGTCGTCATGGTGGCCTCCGATGCGCAACTCCTACGCTTCGCCGCATCCGCCGTGCGCGTGCAGGGCCGTGGCGCCGCCGGCATGGCGGGCATGCGCCTATCCAAGGGCGCCTCGGTCGTGTTCTGCGGCGCCGTCCCCGCCGATGCGCTCGACGGCGAAGTGGTGACGATCGCCGGCTCGCTGTCGGCGCTGCCCGGCACCGCAGCGGGCTCGGTCAAGGTCAGCCTGCTGTCGGAGTTCCCCGCCAAGGGCCGCGGCACCGCGGGCGTGCGGTGCCAGCGTCTCCTCAAGGGCGAGGACGCCATCGTCGCGGCCTGGGCCGGGGTCGGGCCCGCGCGCGCCGCAAGCCCGTCGGGGCTGCCCGTGGACCTGCCCGAGGGCCACGGCAAGCGCGACGCCTCGGGCACGGCCCTGGCCTCCCCCGTCGGGTCGGTCGCCGGGCCCGTCCGATGAGCGATCCCTGCTCCGTGGCGGCCGCGGCCGAGCCCCTCGCCGGAACGGCGCCGCACACCCGCGGCTGGTTGGTCCTGGAACATCCCGGGCCATATGCGCGCAACGCGACCGATGCGCTGGGCGACCTTGCCGAACCGCTGCGGCGGGCCTGCAAGGACGCCGGTGTCACCGTGCTGCTGGCGCGCCGGGAGCGGGCACCCGGGCGTCGTGCCTGGCTCGCGCGCGCGGGTGGACTCATCGAATGGGCCGACGTCGACCCGGCGGCTTTCCTGGACGTCGATGTGGCGGCCGATGGCAGTCCTCCTGGTGGGATCAGCACCGGCGAGCCCGTGATGTTCGTCTGCACCAACGGCAAGCGCGATGCCTGCTGCGCCCAGTTCGGGCGGCCCCTCGCGGAGGCGCTCATGCGCGAGGACTCCCGCGTGTGGGAGTGCTCGCACATCGGCGGTCACCGCATGGCTCCCACGGCGGTCCTGCTGCCCTTCGGCTCGGTGCACGGCCGCATGACCATCGACAGCGCTCGGGCCGCACTCGCCATGCTGCGAGACGGCCGCTGCTCAGTCGAGACGCTCCGCGGCCTGAGCCACCTCGCACCAAAGGAGCAGGTCGCCGACATCGCCGTACGCCGCGCGGCTGGCGTGACCGAGGCAATCCACCTCGACGTCCGATGCGCCGGCGACGACGCCATGAGCGAGTGCGTCGTGTCACATCCGGATGGACGCTCGTGGCGGGTACTCCTCGCCCGCCGCAGCGGCGTGGAGCGACCCGAGTCCTGCGGCAAGGACCCGATGCAGGCCGAATGGTGGGCAGCCGAGCAGGTCGAGCCTCGCTAGTTTCGTGCGGCCGCCAGGAGCTCCTCGCGCGACCAGAGCGTCGTGCGCTCACGCCCGCGCGTCGCGCCGAGGGCGCGTTCGGCGGCGTCGATGCGCCGCCAACCGCCCGCGTCGACGGCCCGGCCCGCCAGGGCCGCATCGACGCCGTCAGGGTCCGGCTGAGTCGCCGTCAAGAACTGCGGTGACTGCGCGTCTTGCAGCAGGCAGGCAACCGTCTGGACGGCATCCTTCTTGTTGGTCCCGATGATGCCGGTGGGACCTCGCTTGATCCAGCCGGCGACATAGAGGCCGGGCACCGGGGTGCCGTCATCCACGACCCGGCCCTCGGCGTTGGGGATCACGTTGCGGCTCGCATCAAACGGCACCCCATCGAGCGCGGTGCCCCGGTAGCCGACGCTGCGGATGACGGCGTCGACGGGCACGACGTGGGTCTCGCCGGTGCCGTGCGCCTGCCCCTGCGCA
Organism: uncultured Actinomycetes bacterium; assembly: GCA_903848435.1. Lineage (GTDB taxonomy): Bacteria > Actinomycetota > Actinomycetes > S36-B12 > S36-B12 > Mxb001. Next base: position 7,555 of record CAINGG010000162.1, read on the forward strand.
TCGAGCTCGGTGCGCTCCACGACCAGGCCCTCGACGCGGGTGTCGCCCAGGATCTCCACGGGTCGGCAGCGAAAGTGCAGGTGGATGCGGCGCGCGCGACCGTCGTCGGCGCGCTGCGACCAGTCCTCCACGACGGCGATGTTGCGGGCGACCGCCTTGTCGTCGGCCGCCTTGCGACTGGCCTCGTCCGAGACATCGCCCCCCTCGGCGACGATGACCTGGGCCTGCTCGAGCTCGCCGAGTTCGCGCAGCTCCTTGGTCGTCCAGGTGGCCTGGGCCGGGCCCCGGCGCCCGATGACGTGGACGTCGGTGACCGAGGACTCCCGCAGCGCATCGAGCACGTGCTGCGGCATGTCGGTCCAGTCGATCTCACCGGGCGCCTTCGACAGCACTCGGGTGACGTCCACCGCGACGTTGCCCACGCCGATCACCGCCACGCTCGTGGTCTCGCGCAGGAAGGCGACGTATTGCCCCGGATCGACATCGGGGTGCCCGGTGTACCAATTGACGAAGTCAGTAGCCGCGATGCTGCCCGCGAGATCCTCGCCGGGGATGCCGAGCGCACGATCGCGCGAGGCGCCGTAGGTCAGGATGACCGCATCGTAGAACTCGCGAAGCTGGGCAATCGTGAGGTCGACGCCCACCTCGACATTGCCGAGGAATCTCACCCCGGGCTTGTCGAGGACCTTGTCGAGGGTGTCGCGCACCGATCGGATGCTCAGGTGATCCGGCGCGACGCCGTAGCGCACGAGCCCAAACGGGCTGGGCAGGCGATCGATGATGTCAACGGAGACCGCGATGTCCTCTTGAGAGGTGAGTGCGTCAGCGGCATACATGCCCGAGGGTCCCGAGCCGACGACGGCCACGCGTACAGGTCGCTGCATTCTGATTCCTTACCCCAGGCCGAGCAGTCCGCGCGCCTCGGCGAAACCCACCTCTGGATGGACAGGATCGAGCCGCACGCTCTTCATGCCCGCGGCGTCGGCACCAGCCAGGTTGACCGGCTGATCGTCGATGAACACGCACTCCTCCGGGGCGACCGCGAGCCGCTCGGCGATGAGTCGGTAGGCAGCCGGGTCTGGCTTCATCACGCCGTCCTTGCGGCCATCCACGAGCTGGTCGAAGCTCCGAATGATGCTGATCCGGTCGATCCACGACTGGCCGTGGAAGGCGTAGAGGTCGTTGGTCAGCGCGCCCACGGGTACGCCGGCCGCCTTCGCATCGGCGATGAGGGCACGGGCTCCGGGGCGGATGAGCTCGTCCTCGGTGCCGGAATACAGGTGCGCCATGAAGGCAGGCATCTCGGCAGGTTCGCCCGTCAGCTCGTGGAACTCCTGGCACCGCTGCGCCCAGTACTCACGCTCATTGATGGTGCCGGACTGGAAGGCTCGCCAATCGTCGTCGCGATCAGGATCGAAGGGCCCGGTCCAGGTCAAGGTGCCAGGCGGCAGGCCCGCCGAGCGCTCACCCACGGAGCGAAGCTCGAAGGGGGTGAGGAGCACGGGACCGCCGAAGTCGAAGACGAGAGCGGTCAGTGCTCCTCCTCCGTGATGGTGACCATGTCGTAGCGCACGATGTCACCGAACCAACCGCACTCGCCGCACCAGGTCATGAAGACTCGCTGGTCGGCTGTCCAGTACTCCGTCGATATGCCGCCGTGGGACTCGATGCTCGCCGCGCACATCGGGCAGAACTTCGGCCGATCGAGCAGATGGCGCTCGGCGTCCGGGGCGAACCACGCCCCCGGCGGGGGCAGGCGATGGGGATCAGGCGGGAGCTCGCTCAAGGGAACCCTCGCCTGACCCTCCGCGACATGATCACGCACCCGCGCCAGCCTTGGCCTCGCGGCGTGCCCACGCGTCGGCGTGCAGATCGAGCAGCTGCTGCTTCTGGGGGCTGTAGCGCATGGAGCCCATCGTGATGAACGCCTCGGCGAACTCACGCTCGGCGCCGAACTTGTCGCGTTCGCACGGCAGCGGGATGATGTCGTGCTTCTCGCGCACGGTGCCCAGCGGATCTTCGCCGTCGGCCACCTTCTTCATGTTCTCCTTGAACATCTTGCGCAGCATGGCCACGCCGGCATCAGAGCGGCCCAGATGCTCCTGCGTGCGATCGGTGACGGCACCCTGGCTTACCCACGCCATGATGTCCTGGCCCTCGATGTAGTCGGTGATGAACCGGCCCTGCTCATCGCGCCACAGGTATTCGTAGAAGACCGGGCGGTCCTGAGGCTCCCACTGCCCACCCGTGGGGGCATGGTTGGAGTAGAAGAGTTTCCACGTCGTCGTGTCGTCTACGGGCACGCGGATCTGCATCTGGTCGATGCCCGCGCCGCCCACGCGCATGTAGAACGGGAACACGAGGGGATGACCGACCTTCCAGTCGTCGTTGTCCTCTGTGCCGCCCTCAAGGACCCGTCGCTTGAGGATCCCCCACTCCATCTCCTCGAAACCGGTCTTGAGGTGCTTCTTCTGGAAGGCCTTGGGGGCGTCGAAGCCCTGGGTCTCGCCCATGAAGTTGAAGTAGTAGCCGTGCAGCCACTCCACGTGGTGGGGGTCGACGGAGTTCTCCATGATCTGCAGCCAGTTGCATGGCAGCGTGGCGTAGCCGCAGTCCTTGATGCCGTCCATCACGAAAACGTCGAAGCGCGGAAGCTCAGGCGCAGGATCGGGTCCGACATAGACCCAGACCATGCCGCCCATCACCTGGGCCTTGCCGGCCTTCTGCTTCACGCGATCGCGGAAGTTCTGGTTGTCCGCCTCAGCCGGCTGCTCCAGGCAGTTGCCGTCGAAGTCCCACTTCCAACCGTGGTAGCCGCAGCGGATGCCATCTTCGTGAACGACGCCGTAGGTGAGCGACGCGCTGCGGTGCGGGCAGTGCTCGGCCACGATGCCGTAGCGACCCGACTTGGGGGTCTTGAAGACGGTCCAATCCTCGCTCAGCAGACGCACGGTCTTGGTGGGCACCGAGTCGAAGTCCTGCTCGAACGCGATGGGGTACCAGTAGCGGCGCAGGAGTTCGCCCATCGGAGTGCCGGGGCCGACGCGGGTGAGTTCCTCGTTCTGCTCGACGGTCAGCATGTGCGGTCCTTCCGTGAATCCAGTGCTCTGACGTTAGCGGGTGGTGCCCTTGTGGCCGGATATTGCGGCTAGCCCCGGGACGGCGGCGTTCCGCCCGGCGGGACCGTCTCTTCGGGGAGGGGACATCCGCCCCCTCCCCGAGCAGACGGTCAGCTGATCTTGGTGACGACGCCGGTGTTGCCATCGACGCGGATGCGATCTCCGGTCTTGATCGTGCTCGTGGCGAACGACGTGCCCGTCACTGCCGGCAGGCCGTACTCCCGGCACACGATGGCCGCGTGGCTCATCATGCCGCCCGTGTCGGTCACCGTCGCGGCGA